>CAZSLY010000001.1:0-19379 GCA_964608045.1 uncultured Gammaproteobacteria bacterium
AAAATTGATTCATTGAAAATTAATTGATAATTGATCATTGATAATTGATCATTTCTTTTTTTATTGATAATTGATCATTGATAATTGATCATTTCTTAAAAACTTCTCCTTTATAAACCCAGACTTTGACGCCGATTTTTCCATAAAGAGTTTGCGCCTCGCCTTTGGCAAAATCAATATCGCTGCGTAGAGTCGTAAGAGGAAGACTCCCCCATTTTAGCTTCTCGGCTCTGGCAATTTCTACTCCACCAAGCCGGCCTTTTAAAATAACTTTACATCCTAAAGCACCGCCGGATTTAGCTTCAGAAATAATTCTTTTTAGCACTCGACGATAAGGAACTCTTTTTTCTAAATCAGCAATTGCTTCATAAACTAAAACTTGAGCGGAGAGAGCTGGTCTTTTTTCTTCAATTACATTAACTTCTAAAGATTCTCCTTTTTTCAAAAAATTCTTTTCAATTTCTTTTTTTATTTTCTCAATCTCCCCTCCGCCTTTGCCAATAATTAAACCTGGCTTTGGAGTATAAATAATTACTTTTAACCGATCAAATTCTTTTTCAATTTCTATTTTTGAATAACTTGCTTCTTTTAATTTTTTGCTTAAATACTCTCTAACTTTTACATCCTTCACTAAATTTTCCTGATAATGGCGCTTTAGGGCAAACCATCGAGATGGCCATTCTTTTGTCGTTGGGATTCTTATAATTCTATCGTCTGTTTTATGAGTCATACGAAAATTATTTAATTTTTTATTCTCCTGATTTTCTCCTAAAAATTCTCTTTAAGATTCCTCCCTTCTCTTTCATCCTGAGTTTATCAAGATGCTGCTTGTGACGGTGTTTAGCTGCTCTTTTTTCGTCAAAAACTCTTTTTGAAATATCTGGTTTTTTTGGTTGAAGAACTTTTTTCTTTTCGATTTTTTCTTCCGAAGGAGGCATTGGTTTTTTCACCTTCTCAGTCAAAACCACCTCCTTCTTCTCAGGTTTATAAGATGGTTTTGCTTCTAAAACAATTCTTAAATGAGAGGTTCTTTTTCTAATTGGCGCAGCAGAACCCATTGCCTTAGCCGTGAAACGTTTAAGCACCGGTCCGGTGTTAACCAAAACTTCTTTAATTAATAAATCATCTGGTTTTAAATCATAATTATGCCGCGCATTCGCTAAAGCTGATTCTAAACTTTTTAAAATAAATTTTGCTCCTTTTTTCGGACAAAATCTTAATTCATCAAGCGCGGTTTCTGGTTCTTTATTTTTAATTAAACCGGCAATTGGCTGAAGCTTTTTCGGAGAAATTTTAAGATATTTAGTTAAAACCTTGATTTCCATACCCGCCTAAATTTTTAATAAATAACATTTTTTATTCTTATAATTACACCCACCTTTCAACTAACTAATAGTAAAAATAAATATTAAAAGCTTAGGCGGGTTAAGTTTTAGTCGTAGGAGAAACAGCCTTCGGGACAACTTTCGGGGCTGCTTTTGCTCTTTCAGCTTGTTCTAATTCTCTTTCCATTCGACCGCCATGTTTGACAAATTTCCTCGTTAGAGCAAACTCTCCTAAGCGGTGACCGACCATATCTTCAACAATAGAAACCGGGACGTGTTTCCGACCATCGTGAACTTCAATTATCAGACCAACCATTTCCGGAGTAATCATTGACGATCTCGACCACGTCTTAATTTTAATTTTTTCTCCAGCTTTAACTTTTTCAATTTTTTTTTGTAATTTAGGATCAACCCAAATTCCTTTTTTAAGCGCTCTTGCCATACTTTAAGAAATGAGAAATTATAAATTATAAATTATAAATTTTAGATTATCGTCTCTTTAAGATATATTTATTAGTCCATTTTTTCGCTTTTCTTGTTTTTACTCCTAAAGCTGGTTTGCCCCAAGGTGTTTTCGGATGAACAAGACCAATCGGCGAATGACCCTCGCCGCCACCGTGAGGATGATCAACTGGATTCATTGCTTTACCCCTGACTGTTGGTCTTATTCCTCGATGTCTCATTCTGCCTGCTTTTCCAAAACGAACTAAATCCCATTCTTCTCTGCTGACCTGACCAACCGTCGCTTTAGAGCGAGAATCTACCAGCCTAATCTCGCCTGAAGGCATTTGCAGTTGCGTTAATTCATTTTCATGAACTTTGACCACCGCGTAGCTACCAGCGGCCCGGCATAATTTTGCTCCATGCTGAGGCATCAGTTCAATATTATGAACAAAAGTTCCGGGATAAATATATTTTAAAGGCATTCGATTTCCCGTCTTGACTTCAATTTGATTTTGTGAAATCAGGACACTCTCCCCAACTTTTAAATTTAAAGGAGCAAGAATATATCTTTTTTCACCATCAGCAAAGCCTATAAAAGCTAGATAAGCAGTTCGGTTAGGATCGTATTCTAATCTTAGAACTTTAGCCGGAATTTCAAATTTATCAAGTTTAAAATCAACCTTTCTTAAAAGTCGTTTTTCACCGCCGCCTTTGTGCCGCGTACTAATTTTTCCTCTTGAGCGGCCAACATCTCTTTTTTTGCCAAAAACAAGCCTTTTTGATTTTCTGTCTCTTGACAAAACCTCTTTATCTTTACTAACACTCGTTCCTCTTCTTGCCGCGGTAATTGGTTGATAAATTTTTAAAGCCATAAACTTAGTTGTAATCGCTAACCAGATTGGTAATAATTTCTTTTATTTTTATATAGGTTCAATTTTTTACAAGGTTAGAAAAGCGATACTAATATACGAATTCATACTAATTATACTAATATTTTACGGATCCCTAACAGCTATTCGTATCATTAGTATCCATTAGTATATTGGCATTGTGTTATTTATTTTAATTCAATTTTTTCTCCTTTTTTTAAATAAACAATTGCTTTTTTAAAATCTTTTGTTCGGCCTACCGAACGACCCCAACGAGTCTTTTTTCCAGAAACCTTCGTCACATTAACCTTTAAAGGTTTCTTGCCGTATCTTTCTTCAAATGCCTTTTTAATTTCAATCTTATTTGCTTTTTTTGAAACTTCAAAAGTATAAGAATTTATTCCACTTGAAACAGCCTTTTCCGTTAAAATAGGCTTAATTAAAATTTCTTTTTTCTTAATCATATTTTAAAACTAATTCTTTAATTTTTTCAAAACCTTCTTTGTCAGTTAATAGATATTTATTTTTTAAGACATGGTAAACATTTAGAGAATCAATCTTTGAGAGTTCAAGACCAGCGATATTTCTTGCGCTCCTTAAAACCAGGTCGTTTTTTTTAGCTAAAGTAAGAATGATTTGTGAGTTTTTTGAAATATTCTTCCCGATAATTTTTTTAAGAATCTCATCCATTTCTTTTGTCTTTCCCTCTTTTAAATTAAAATTATCTAAAACTAAGAGCTTGCTTGTTTTAATTTTTTCTTTTAAAGCCAGAGAAAGAGCTTTTTCTCTTGTTTTTTTGTTAATTTTTTTCTTAAAATTTCTTTCTTTGGTTGGACCAAAAACTACTCCGCCGCCAACCCATAAAGGAGAACGGATAGAACCAGCTCTCGCCCGACCAGTGCCTTTTTGCCGCCAAGGCTTACGACCGCCGCCTCTAACTTCGCCTCTTGTTTTTGCCTGAGCGATTGGTCTTCTTAAATTACTTAAAAAAGCAACAACCGCTAAAGAAACCAATTTTTTATCTTTTTCTGTAATCTCTTTTAAATCTTTAATTTTTTTCTCTCCGACTGTTTCTCCTTTGCTGTTATAAACACTAATTTGCATAAAAAATTATTTAAGACTTGTTATTTTTAACAGATTCCCTCTTTTGCCTGGAACCGCTCCTTTTAAATAAAGAAAGTTTTTTTCCGGCTCAATTTTCAAAATTTCAAGATTTCTAATGGTTGTTTTTTCCCCTCCCATCCGACCAGCCATTTTTTTACCTTTAAAAACTCTTTGCGGAGCAGTCGCCCCAATTGAACCAGACCGCCTTTGGTCATGTTTAGTTCCGTGAGTCGCTTTAGCGCCGTGAAAACCATATCGCTTGACTACCCCCCCGAATCCTTTGCCAATAGAAATCCCTTCAACCTTGACTAATTCTCCTTCCTTAAAACTCTCAACTTTGACCATCTCCCCTCTTTTTAAATTTTCAGCTTCCCCGACTTTAAATTCTTTAATAAAACGAGGTTTAATTTTTAAATCTTTTGCTTCTCCTTCTTGCGGCTTTTTCAATTTTTTTCTTTCACCAAAAGTTAATTTTACTGCTTGATAACCGTCTTTTTCTTTAGTTTTTATGCTCTGAACAAAACAGGGACCAGCTAAAATTACAGTCACTGGCATTATCTTCTCATCCTTAAAAATTTGACTCATTCCTTGTTTAATTCCTAAAATAAAAGCCATAAATTTAATTGAAAAACTGGGTAGTCCCCAGTTTTAAACTTTGACTATCCTTGAGTTTTAATTATTAATTTCAATTTATATTGAAGATTAAAGAAAACATGCCAAAATTATTAAAAATTTAGAGTCGGAAACGAACAAATTTTTACTATAATTTTGCGCACCCGGTTAAATCCTCCGCCTTTGGCGGAGGAGCGGCGAAGCCGCTATTTAACCGGGTAAAGGTTTTGTAATTGAAATTTATTCGCCTAAAGGCTCTAAATTTCAAACAAAGCCCTTTACATCTTGATTTCAATATCAACTCCAGCCGGTAAATGTAAATTTTTTAAAGCCTCGAGTGTTTCAGGCGTAAAATCAATGATATCAATCAGTCTTTTAAAAATTCTCTTTTCAAACTGTTCACGGCTGTCTTTATGGACAAAGGTTGAACGCAAGACAGTATAGACTCTCTTCTCCACTGGCAAGTAAACCGGTCCAATCACTTTTGCTCCAGTGCCTGAAATTACTTCTAAAATATTTTTTAGACTAGCATCAAGAACTCGGTGATCAAATGACCTCAATTTAATTCTGATTTTTGGTTTACTTAAATCAATTTTTTCTTTTTTTTTCTTTTCTTTCGCCACAACTTTAAATTTGTAATTTATAATTTTTAACTTTTTATTCTTGAACTATCTGTCTGCTTACGTTAATCTATTTAATGACCTTAGAGACATTGCCCGCACCAACTGTTTTACCTCCTTCTCTTAAAGCAAACTTCTGCTGCACCTCCATGGCAATCGGCGCGGTCAAAATAATTTTACAAGTCAAATTATCGCCAGGCATCGCCATCTCTACTCCTTCTGGCAAAGTAATTTCTGCAGTGATATCAGTCGTTCTAAAATAGGCCTGAGGTTTATAACCAGTAAAGAAAGGAGTGTGTCTGCCTCCTTCCTCTTTTGAAAGAATGTAAATCTGCGCTTCAAATTCAGTATGCGGGGTAATAGAGCCTGGTTTAGAAAGAACCTGACCTCTTTCTACCTCTTCTTTCTTTAAACCTCGCAAAAGAAGGCCGACGTTATCGCCAGCTTGAGCATAATCTAAAGTCTTTCTAAACATTTCAATGCCGGTGATCACTGTTTTCTGATTTGGTTTTAAACCAACGATTTCCACTTCCTCATTAAGGTTAAGCTTTCCTCTTTCCACTCGACCAGTAACCACTGTCCCCCGACCCTCAATTGAGAAAATATCTTCAATTGGCATTAAAAATGGCTTATCAACATCACGTTGAGGCTCGGGAATATAATTATCAACCGTCTCAATCAATTTTAAAATAGAATCACATTCGCCTGTTTGCAAAGTCTTTAGGGCTGAGCCTTCAATAATTGGAATCTCGTCCCCTGGAAACTGATATTTCTTTAAAAGGTCTCTTATCTCTTCTTTAACCAGATCAAGCATTTCTTTGTCTTCAACCAAATCAGTTTTATTAAGATAAACGACAATTGCCGGCACACCAACTTGTCTGGCTAAAAGAATGTGTTCTCTGGTTTGCGGCATCACTCCATCTGGCGCGGAAACCACTAAAATTGCGCCATCCATCTGCGCGGCGCCGGTAATCATATTTTTAATATAATCAGCATGACCAGGACAATCAATTAAAGCATAATGTCTTTTTTCTGACTCAAACTCCACGTGAGCTAAAGCAATAGTAATTCCTCTTTCTCTTTCTTCAGGCGCGTTGTCAATTTGTTCGACTGTTTTTTCTTCGGCTGTTCTACCAGCAGCTTTGGAACACTTTAAAATTGCAGCTGTTAAAGTGGTTTTGCCGTGGTCAACATGACCAATAGTCCCAACATTAAGATGGGGTTTTTCTCTAATAAATTTTTTTCTTTCTGCCATAAGTTTAACTAATTAATTATTTATTATATATTGACCAATTAAATTATACAAAATGCCTTATCTTTTGTCAACCACATTAGAAAGTCTATATCACCACTTCAACGAATTTTATTTTATAGATAAATTTATTATATCATACTTTCTAACGGGGTCAACTAGTTATTTTTCCACACCCCTCAGTTGAATAATTTCGCTTTTGCCGATTCTGCTTTGCAGGATTCAACGGGGCCTTTCTTCCTCAACAATTTGTGCTTCAATATTAGCCGGCACTTTTTCATATTTCAAAAATTCCATTGTATAACTGCCGCGGCCTTCAGTCATTGAACGCAAAAAAGTAATATAATTAAACATTGTGGCTAAAGGGACATAAGCATCAATCACTTTCATTTGCCCCCTGTCTCTTGTCGCCGCAATCTGGGCTCTTCTTGAACTTAAATCACCAATCACCTCACCTAAAGATTTTTCTGGAATCACTACCTCAACTTTCATAATCGGCTCAAGTAAAATTGGTCTGGCTTTCGTAGCGCCATCTCTTAAAGCCCTGGCCGCGGCAATTTTAAAAGCGACCTCCGAGGAATCAACCTCGTGATAAGAACCATCGAAAACCGTGACCCTCAAATCAACTAAAGGGTAGCCAGCTAAAGGACCGGCTGATAAAGATTCAATCGTTCCTTTTTTGACCGCGGGAATAAATTCTTGAGGAATAGCGCCACCTCTGATTTTATCAATAAATTCAAAACCTTGACCTCTTTCTTTAGGTTCAAGACGTAGGAAGCAGTGACCATATTGTCCCCGGCCGCCTGATTGATGAATATATTTTCCCTCAGACTCAACCAGCAAAGTAATTGTTTCTTTGTAAGCAACCTGCGGCATGCCTTTGTTAACTTCTAATTTGAATTCATTAAACAAGCGCTCAATAATAATTTCCAACTGAAATTCTCCCATGCCAGAAATAATCATCTGCCCAGTTTCCTGGTCAACTTTGGTTTTAAGGGTTGGGTCTTCTTGAGTCAAACGAGCTAAAGCCAAACCTAATTTTTCCTGGTCTAATTTAGATTTTGACTCAATCGCCAGAGAGACCACTGGTTCAGGAAAGCTGATGCGCTCTAAGACAATTGGTGCTTCTTCGGCACAAAGAGTATCACCAGTAAAAGTATTTTTTAAACCAATTACTCCAGCAATTTCACCAGTTGTAATTTCTTTTATTTCTTCCCTCCGGTTAGCATGCATTTTTAAAATCCTGCTAATTCGTTCTTTTTCACCAGTCGTTGTATTTAAAACATAAGAACCAGCGCTAAGTTTACCGCTGTAGACTCTTAAATAAGACAAACGACCAACAAAAGGGTCAACCGCGATTTTAAAAACTAAAGCAGCGAAAGGCTCCCCATCAGAAGGTTCTCGCCAAATTTTTTCTTCACTTTTAGGGTGAAATCCTTCAACTTTTTCTCTCTCAAGCGGCGAAGGTAGATAAAGACAGATTGCATCAAGTAATAGTTGAACTCCTTTATTTTTTAGCGAAGAACCAACTAAAACCGGAATAATTTTTGCCTTGACCACTGCCCCGCGCAAAGTTTCTTTCAAATCTTCTACTTTAAGTTCTTTTCCTTCTAGATATTGATGCATGAGTTTATCATCATATTCAACAATTGCCTCAATTAACTCATGACGATATTTTTCTACTTCTTCTTTCATTTCTGAAGGTACCTCTCCTTCCTCAATTTCTTTGCCTAAGTCATCTAGATAAATTCTTGTTTTCCGTTCAAATAAATCAATCACGCCTTTAAAATTTGCTTCTTTGCCAATTGGCAGCTGCACGGCAAAAGCCATTGTGTTCAATCTTTCTTTAATTTGTTTTAAAGTCCCAAAAAAATCAGCGCCTATCCTGTCCATTTTATTGACATAAGCAACTAAAGGAACGGAAAATTTTTCTGATTGATGATAAACTGTCTCTGACTGCGATTCCACTCCCGAGACACCGTCAAAAACCAAAACACCGCCATCAAGAACTCGTAAAGACCTTTGAACTTCAGCCGTAAAATCAATATGGCCGGGAGTGTCAATAATATTAATCTGACAAGGTTTATAACGAGGCGCGGTCCAAAAACAGGTCGTGACCGCGGCCGTAATAGTTACCCCGTGTTCTTTTTCTTCTTTCATCCAGTCCATTTCCGCTTCACCGTTATGAACCTCGCCGATTTTATGCTTTTTTCCCGTGTAAAATAAAACACGCTCCGTGGTTGTTGTTTTTCCGGCATCAATATGAGCGATGATACCGATATTGCGAACTTGATCTAAATTATAATCTCTAGCCATATCATTTATTTTCTTGATACTCGGGCAAAACGAGCAAAAGCTCTGTTCGCCTCAGCCATTCGGTGAACATCTTCTTTCTTTTTAATTGCCGCGCCCTCTCCTTTATAAGCTAAAAGAATTTCTTCAACTAATTTCTCTTTCGTTGATTTTCCTTTTCTTGAGCGCACTGCTTCCAGTATCCAGCGCGAAGATAGAGTAAAACCACGTGAGGCAGAAACCGGGAATGGTATTTGAAAATTAGCGCCGCCAATTCTCCTGCCTCTGACCTCAAGAGTTGGCGTTGCGTTTGCCATTGCCTTTTCCCAAACTTCCAAAGGATCTTTACCTGTCTTCTCTTTTATTTCATCTAAAGCTTCATAAACTATTTTCTCAGCCAAGGTCTTTTTCCCTTCTCTCATTACATAATTAATAAATTTAGCGACCCGTTCGCTTTGAAATTTCTTATCAGATAAAATTTTTCTTTTTACCACTTTTTTATGTCTCATATTATTTTTCTTTTTTCGCTCCATACAAAGATCTCCCCTGCTTTCTTCCTTCTACTCCGCTTGTGTCGTAGACACCTCTGACGATATGATATCTTACTCCAGGCAAATCCTTAACTCTTCCACCTCTGATTAAAACAATTGAATGCTCCTGCAAATTATGGCCAACGCCGGGAATATAAGCGGTTACTTCCTGATTATTAGAAAGCCTGACTCTAGCCACTTTTCTTAAAGCAGAATTTGGTTTTTTTGGCGTGACCGTGGTCACCTGCAAACAGACCCCTCTTAAAAAAGGATGTCCCTTTTCTACTTTTTTAACTCTTCTTTGCAAAACATTCAAAGTTTTCTGCAAGGAAGGAGTCTTTGTTTTCTTTTTTATCTTTTTTCTTCCGCGAGCGATTAATTGATTAATGGTTGGCATAAAATAAAAAAAATAATTATAATAACTATTATATAAAAAGCCGAAATTTTTGTCAACCCGTCCTAAGTTTTGCGTGCAAAATTTAGGCGGGGTCAATGTTTTTTTGAAAGATTATAGACGATGCCAAAGGCAGCGGCAAAAATACAGAAGCTTGTCCCGCCATAACTTAGAAAGGGTAAAGTTAAACCGGTTAAAGGCAAGAGATTGAGCATTCCCGCCACATTGACTAAAAATTGGAGAATAAAAAGAAAGCCGATGCTTAAACCTAAAAGTTTGCCAAATTTATCCTTGCTTTCTCCGCTAATTCTCAAAATCCGAAGAAAGACAAAAACATAAAAAGCTAAAACTCCAAGCGTAAAAATAAAACCGAACTCCTCGGCTAAAACTGCAAAGATAGAATCAGAAATTACCTCTGGCAAATAAAAATATTTTTGAACTGAGTAACCTAAACCGCGGCCAAAAAGACCGCCAGCGCCAATAGCTAAAATCGCCTGGTTGAGATGATAGCCAGTGGTTAAAGAAGAACCTTCCCAAGAAATAAAGGTTGAAATTCTTGAAAGATGATAAGGCGAAAGAAAAACTAAAAGCGAAAAAGAAACAAGCCCAATTATTAAAAAAAGAAAAAAACGAGAAAGAGGAACGTCGGCTAAAAAGAGAATAATTAAAGATAAAAGAAAAATCAAAATCGCTGCGCCGTAATCAGGTTGTCTAATAATTAAAAATTCTACTATTCCTAAAATAAGCAAAAAAATCAGGAAACTACTTTTATTTTTTTTAAAATCTCCCTTGGAAAATAAAGCGGCAAAATAAATCAAAAGAGTAAACTTTACTAGTTCTGAGGGTTGGAAAGAAATAAACCCTAAATTTAACCATTGAACCGATGAGGTATAAGCGCGACCAAGCTGAGGAATAAATAAAAGAATTAAAAAAACAATTGAAACAAGAAGAAGAGGAAAGGCAAGCTTTTTTAAAAAACGATAATCAAAAAAAGAGAAAAAAAGAAAAAGAAAAACACCTGGAAGATAAGCTGTTTTCAGCTGATGCTTAAAATAAAAATAGCAATCATTAAATCTCTCACAAGCAATGGCAAAACTGGCGGAAAGCAAAACAATCACCCCTAAAGCTAAAAACAGAAGAAAACAGAAAAAAAAACGAGAATCGCCTTTCATACTTACAAAAGCCTTTCTAAAAGGAAAATAATTAAACCAGCCATCGCGCCAATTGCGCTAATCAACCAAAAACGCATCACCACCTTAGGCTCCGGCCAGCCTAAGGCTTCAAAATGATGATGAATTGGAGTGGAAAGAAAAATTTTTTTCTTTCTGATTTTCTTTGAACAAAGTTGAATAATCACGGAAAGCGATTCTAAAACTAGAATCACTCCGATTAAAGGCAAAAGTAAAAATTCATTAGTTAGCATCGCAATAATTCCCAGGACAATACCTAAAGACATGGCGCCGGTATCACCCATAAAGAATCTGGCTGGATAGATATTAAACCATAAAAAAGCGGTTAAAGAACCGATAATCGCGCCACAGAAACAAGTCAGGTCAAATCTTCCTTGAAAGAAGGAAATAATGGCATAAGCGAGGAACGAGATAAGGAGAATGCCGCCAGCTAAACCATCAAGTCCGTCAGCTTCATTGACTGAGAAAGCAGTCGCGACTAAAATAAAAACAAAAAGCGGCACATAATAAAGACCAATATTAAAATTACCTAAAAAAGGAAGATGAATTAAATCCCAATCAAGTTTGACATAAAACCACCAAGCGCCAAAAAGAGCAATTAAAGTATAAAGAAGAATCCGGTGACGCATTCTGAATCCGCCGCCATTAGGACCAATTCCTCTGATATTTAAAAAATCGTCAAACAAACCAACTAAAGCGGAGGCAACAAGCGCGCCAAGCGGCAAGAGGGTTTCTTTTCTGGAAAGAAAATTTATGGTTTTTAAAATATCTAAATTAGTAAATTTTGAAAGAAAATAAAAAAGCAAGGTTAAGAAAGCAACAGTGACCCAAATAAGAACACCGGCTGAAGTTGGCGTTTCTGCTTTTTTCTCATGGAGTTTAGCATAAATTGGCGCTGATTCAGGCGGTCTGATCCGCTTCACCAACCGATGTTTATGAAGAAACCGGTCAAGAAAAGGCGCCCATAAAAAACTTAAAACAAAACCAAGACAAGAAATTAAAAGAAACCTAATGATGTGGAAGATAGAAATCATACCCTCTGAAGAATTAACATTGTCCGCCTTCGCCAAAGGCTACGGCGGATCCACCGAAGGTGGAAAATTAAAAGATAAAGTTATGTCTTCTGAAGAATCAACATTGAGATCAAAAAAATAACTTGACAGACCAAAGAAACATAAAAAAACATTTCCGCTAAATTTTTCTTCTGCTTAAGATAACTTTTGAAGCTTAAAAGAGAATTAACCAAAAAAATAATTAAGCCAATTAAGGGAATTTTTAAAAAAGAAATCGGCTCGCCCAATTTAGTTACTCCTAAAAAATAATTGTATTCTAAAATCATCTTGCCTTTTATATTATAAAGAAGATAAAAGAAATAAAGCCAAAGAGAAAGATTTAAAAAACAGTTGACTAAAAACAAAGAAAAAAACTTTTTTTCTTTTAAAAACCTTGTTTTTCTAATTTGAAACAAAATTTCTTTAAACTCCATTGACAAAAATTTACTTTATTTTATAATTAAGTTGTAAGTTGTAAGTTGTAAGTTATAAGTTATAAGTTATAAGTTATTTATCTATGGCTCACAAAAAAGCAGGTGGTTCAACAGCTTTAGGCAGAGATTCAGCCGGTCAAAGACTTGGTCTTAAGGTTGGCGAAAAAGAAATAGTTAGAGCGGGAATGATTCTGATGCGACAACGAGGAACGAAATATCATCCGGGCTTAAATGTCAAAAGAGGAAAAGATGATACTTTATATGCGACCAAGGAAGGGAGAGTTGTTTTCAAAAAAAGAAAAGTTAAAGATTTTACCGGCCAACTGAGAAAAATCAAAGAAATCTGTGTAATCAACAAATAACGAATTTTTACGAATATACAAATAAACAACACAAAGAAGTCAGATTCGTATATTTGTCCTGATTTGTAAATTTATTGATTATTTCAAATACTCCAAGGCCTTCAAAAGCTGGGAGTCTTTTTTGTTTTCCAAATCTTCCCCTGTCATCTCTACTTCAATTTCCGGTTCAACCCCGACTTCATTAATGACAAAATTATTTGGCGTCAGCCAATAAGCAACGGTTAATTTAAGCCCGGAACCATCAGGATATATTTCCAAGTCCTGAACCGAACCTTTGCCAAAAGTCTTTTTACCAATTAAAATTGCTTTTTTGTAATCTTTTAGGGCGCCGGCTAAAATTTCCGCGCCAGAAGCAGAACCTTCATTGATTAAAACCACGGTTTTTAAATCAGCAAACTCTCCTCGACCATTAGCCCGATATTCTTTTCTTTGTTTTTGAGCATCTTCTGAATAACAAACTGTGTCTTGACCTAACCAGTAGCCAGCAATATCAACTGCTCCTTCAAGATAACCGCCAGGATTATTTCTTAAATCAAGAATCAAGGCTTTTGGTTTCATTTTTAAAATCTCAGCTGCTATTTTTTTAAATTCATTCCAAGTATTATCAGAAAAATGAGAAATTTTTAAATAAGCAATCCCTTCTTCTTTTTTCTCCCATTCAACGCTTCTAATTTTAATCAAACCTCTTTTAATTTCAAAATCTTTCGGCTCTTTAAATCCCTCGCGCCAAATAGTTAAAACAACTGAGGTCCCTTCTTTCCCGCGAATTTTGTTCACCGCCTGATCAAGCGAAATTCCAGCTGTGCTTTGACCGTTAATGGCATAAATTTTATCGCCAGCTTTAACCCCAGCTTTTTCCGCTGGTGTACCAGCTAAGGGCGCAATCACGGTCAAAACTTCGTCTTTAATCCCGATTTCAATCCCAACTCCTTCAAACTCGCCAGACATTGTCTCTTGAAATTTAGTCATTTCTTCAGGGTCTAAAAAAACAGAATAAGGGTCTTCTAAACTCTCAGTCATTCCTTTTAAAGCGCCATAAAACAACTTTTTTTCATCTACAGGCTGTCCAACATATTTTTTGTGCAACTCTGATTTTACTTTTGAAAAAAGAGTTTCTTCAAAAAAGCCCTCCCCTATTCCATATACTGAGGGCAATTTTTCTTTTTCTTTAAAAACCTCTGAAAAAACATTTCGCTCTAAAAGAAAACCAGCGGCAAAGCTAAGAATCAAAATCACCAGACAATAAAAACTTGCCTTTCTTAAAGAAATACTTTTTCCCTCTAAATTTTGCCTCATAAATTTTTAATCTAAAATTTAAAATCTAACTGTCGCCCTTGGCGACTCCCCGTAGGGGCATTCTCATTTCTAACTTTAATTTTCTCTAATCTAAAATTTAAAATCTAAAATTTCTCATTTCTAACTGACTGCTTTTAATTCCCAAATATTTATACGCTTCCCTGGTCACTTTTCTGCCCCGGGGAGTTCTTTCTAAAAAACCGATTTGCAAAAGATACGGCTCATAAATATCTTCTAAAGAAAGAAGGTCTTGATTTAAAGTCACGGAAAGATTTTTCAAGCCAACTGGACCGCCATCAAATCTCTCTATAATTATTCTTAAAATTTTTCTGTCTATCTCAGTTAAACCTTGCTCATCAATTTCAAAGAGAGCAAGAGCTGCCTCAACCAGAGTTTTATCAATTTTTCTTTTTTTCACCTGAGAAAAATCTCTGACTCTTTTTAGGAGGCGATTAGCAATTCGCGGTGTAAATCTTGAACGGCGAGCAATTTCTTTTAAAGCTTCTTCTTCTAATTCAATCTCTAAAAGAGAGGCTGAACGTCTAAGGATTTTTTCTATTTCTTCTAACTCGTAATAATTGAGCTCGTAAAAAAAGCCAAAACGATCGCGCAAGGGTGAACTTAAAAGACTTGGTCTGGTTGTTGCGCCAATTAAAGTAAAAGGTGAGATACTTAATCTAAAAGTTCGCGCTCCTGGACCTTTGCCTAAAATTAAATCTAAACCAAATTCTTCCATCACTGGATAAAGAGCTTCTTCAACCGGTCTTTGCAGCCGATGAATTTCATCAATAAAAAAAATGTCATTTGGCTCAAGACTGGTTAAAATCGCAGCTAAATCAGCCACTCTTTGCAAAGCTGGGCCAGAAGTAACCCTAATCTTCACCCTTTGTTCTCTGGCAATAATATAGGCAAGAGAGGTTTTGCCTAAACCGGGCGGACTGGCAAAAAGAAGATGGTCAACCGGCTCCTCTCTCTGCCTGGCAGCTTCAAGAGAAATTTTTAAACTTTCCTTTAGCTTCTCTTGACCGACAAATTCTTCAAGCGTTCTCGGTCTTAAGGTCTTATCAATTATTTTATCTTCCTCCCTTTCTTCTCCAATAATTGTTTGAAATTTATTTTTCATTTTTGGCATTTAGGACAATAAAAAGTTCCTCGACCAAATAAAACAATTCTTTTAATTTTCCCCTGACAGCGAAAACATTTTTCACTCTCCCTTCCATAAATTTTCAATTTTAAAAGATAATTACCTCTTCTGCCAGAGGCATCAACATAGGCATCAGCTGAAGTTCCTTTATATTTTATCGCTTCTTTCAAAATCTCTAAAAGACAATGATAAAGTCTTTTAATCTCCTCATCTTTTAGATCTTTGACTACTCTGGTTGGATTTAGAGAAGCGCAGAAACAAGCTTCGTTCGCATAAACATTGCCAACTCCGGCTAAAAATTTTTGGTCCATTAAAAGAGGTTTTATTCTCCGCCTGCGTTTTTTAGCCAAAATCTCCTTAAACTTTTCAAAACTAAATTCTTTTTCAAGAGGTTCGGGTCCAAATTTCTCTTTTAAAAAGAATTTTTTAAATTCTTCTTCGTTCATCAATTTCACAAACCCAAACTGACGTAAGTCATTATGTAAAAGCAAACTGCCATCATTAAAATAATAAACAAGACGAGCGGATTTTAAAACTTTTTCGTCTTCCTCTTTTAAAAAAGGATGAAAAATCAATTGTCCGGTTAATTTTAAATGAATAAGCAAACTAAGGTTATTTTCAAGCTGAATGATTAAAAGTTTTGCCCGGCGGGAAATTCCTTTAATTTTTACTCCTTCAATCTTAGTTTTAAACTCAGGAATGCTTATTCCTTTGACCATCTTCTTCTCGTTAACCTCAACTCTTTTTATGGCTTTGCCAGCAATTTTCTCCTGCAGCTGATTTTTAATTGTTTCTACTTCTGGTAATTCAGGCATTCTGTTTAAAAATTACTTTGATAAATATTTTTTTGCCAATTTTAAAAATTTCGCCGCTTCTTTTAATCAAATAATCAGGATTAGAAATAACGACTTGCTCTTTGTCAACTAATTTTATTGCTCCGCCTCTAAAAAGCCTTCTTCCTTCCATTTTGCTTTTAATAAATTTATTTTCATAAAGCAAATCCAAAAGTTTTTTTGGCGGGACAGCAGTTAATTCCTCCAAATCTTCTTTTTGAATTTTCTTTCTGGAAAAAAGCCGATTGAATCTTACTTCCTCTCTTTCAGCGATTTTAGGATTATACAACCTGGCGGTCAAAATAAAAGCTAAAACTTCTTTCACTTTCTTGGGATTAAAACCTTTTCGCATCGCCGCCTCAATCTCCTGCCAATCTGATAAAGAAAGGTCAGTTAAAAGGGAAAAATAATCCTTTAAAAGAGCGTCAGGAACAGACATTATTTTGCCAAAGATATCTTTTGGCTTATCAGTTAAAAAAATACAATTACCTGTGGTTTTGCTCATTTTTAGACCATCAGTCCCTAAAAGCAAAGGAAGAGTAAGGACTGCCTGCGCTTTTTGCCCGAAGGCCTTTTGAATTTCTCGACCAGCCAACATATTAAAGGTTTGGTCAGTGCCGCCAATTTCTATGTCAGCTTTCAATTTAACAGAATCATAGGCCTGAAAAAAAGGATAAAGAAATTCTCTGATTGAAATTGGTTTGTTCTCTTTAAATCTTTTAGCAAAATTTTCTCTTTCAAGCATTCTTGAGACAGTGATTAAAGAAGTCAAAGGTAGAAATTCATTTAAAGACATTTTTTTTAGCCACCTGCTGTTATAAACGATCTCTGTTTTTTCTAAATCTAAAATTTTTCCTATTTGTTTTTTCAAACCTTTTAAATTTTTTTTGACTTCTTTTTCGGTTAAAGGTTTTCTCGTCGCTTCTTTGTCCGAAGGGTCGCCGATCGTCGCGGTAAAATCGCCAATTAGAAAAATAATTTGGTGGCCGAACTTCTGTAAAGTTCTAAATCTTTTAAAAAACGTATAATGTCCAAGATGAAATTTTGAAGAGGTCGGGTCAACTCCGTATTTAATTCTCAAGGGTTTTTTGTTTTTTATTGACTCTCTAAGCTTTTCTGTTAGATCGTTTTCAGTAAAAACTTCAACTGTTTTCTCTAAAAACAATTTTTTCTGGTTTTCCAAAGAAAAATCTAAAATTTCTCTTTCTTTTGAAAGCTCTTTTTTCATTTGGTCCAATCTTTTTTTAAAATCCATAAACCATTTTCTTAATTTTTATCCTTCCCTTCTGTCGGCTTCTTCTTCTAATTGAACCTATCCCGCCTAAATTTGAGCAATATGGGCGTGTGCGGATTTGAACCACAGACCTCTCCGATGTGAACGGAACGCTCTAACCAACTGAGCTACACGCCCAAATTTCCGGCGGCCGGGTGTAAAGGCAAGGCTCTCAATTCTTTTTTAAAAAGCAGTGGTTAAAGAATAAATCGGCATAATCACTGACAAAGCGATAAAACCAACAACCAGCCCTAAAAAAATAATGATAAAAGGCTCAAGTAAAGCCACAATATTAGCTAAAGTCCGGTCAACTTCATCAGTATAGAAATCAGCCATCCTGGATAAAACTTCATCTAATTTACCAGTTCTTTCACCAACAATCATCAGATGAGATAAGGCTGGCGGAACGCCTTTTGACCTTAAAAAAGCTGAGGCAATAGAATGACCACCTTCAACGTTGCGCGCTGTCTCTAAAATCAGTTTTTTGTAAAAATCACTGCCAACTACTTTTGCTGTGGTTTCTAAAGCAGAAATAATTGGCAGACCGCCAACAAGAAGAGTTGATAAACTCCGGGTAAAGCGGGCTAAATGAATCATTTGGAAAAGATTTCCAAAAACAGGCAGTTTAGAAATAACCCGATGACTGATAGATTTCCCTGGTTTGGTTTTAGAAAAAATAAATAAAGCAACAATTAAAATAATCAAACCAATCAAGATATTTATCCAATAAGCTTTGAAAAAATTTGAAAAACCAACTACCATTTTTGTCGGCCCGGGCAGATCTACTGTTGTTTCTTCTAAAATAGCAGACAAATTTGGCAGGACAACAACCATTAAAACAGTAATGACAATCACCACGGTAATTAAAATAAAAATTGGATAAATCATCGCCCCAACCAGTCTCTTTTTTAAATTATATTCTTTCTGGACTTCATCAGCTAAATAATTTAAGACTTCTTTAAGCCTGCCGGAAAGCTCACCGGTTCTAACCATGTTGACAAAAAATTCATCAAAAACATTTGGATAACGGGATAAAGCTGAAGAAAAAGTAGCGCCGCCCCTGACATCATCAGCTAATCTTAAAAAAACATATTTTAAATATTTATTTGTCGTCTGGCCTGAAGAAACCTCAAGCGCTTCAACCAAAGGCAAGCCAGCAGCAATCATCATTGAAAGTTGACGATTGGCAAAAACCAAATCTTTTAAGCCAACTTTTTTGAATATAAAAAATGGTTCGCCTTCCCGTTTAACCAGACCGAACTTCGCTTTTTTTAAAGAAATAATGGTTAAATTGCGGCGAGACAAAGCCTCAATTGCTTCAGCTTGATTTAAAGCTTCAATTGAACCTTCAACTGCTTTTCCTGTCTCATCTTTGGCCGTGTAAGAAAAAAGCATAAAAGTAGTTTAATCAACTAATAACGAATTTTTTACGAATATACAAATCTCTTATTCGTATATTTGTACAGATTTGTACATTTGTTGATTATTGTATATTCGAAATGATTTGTAAATTCATTGGTTATTATTATATCAATAATAAAAAAAATAGCCAGCTTTATCAAGAAGAACTGGCCATCTTTTAACTAACAGCTAATAAATTGACACTCTCCTTGACTAAAGTCGGGAGATTCTTGCTTCAGCGAGCGTCTATTGACTACTCTCCACAAGCGTTGATTTGGGTCTGCCCTTCCCTATTAAAGCAAATCTTTTAATGTTTTGGCTGGCTAAAATATCTCTATCCTGCCTTGTTTTACATTTCGGGCAAATCCACTCTCTATCAGAAAGTTTTAATTCTTGATTGACATATCCGCAACTACAAGTTTTACTGCTTGCCTCAAACCGGCCAATTATTAAAAGATTTCTACCATACCAACCACATTTATATTCCAATTGCCTTCTAAATTCCTGCCAAACAACATCTGTTATTGCTTTAGCAAGACAATGGTTTTTGACCATATTTTTAACGGCTAAATCCTCTAGGGCAATAGACTTCACTTGGTTCTCGTGAGTAAGTTGGTATGTTAATTTATGAATAAAATCCGACCTTTGATTTGTTATTTTTTCGTGGATTAAAGCAACCTTTGCTCTTTGCTTGTTTCTGTTCTTGCTTCCTTTTTTCTTTCTACTTAACCATTTTTGCTGCCTTTTTAATTTCTTTTCTGATTGTTTAAGATATTTCGGATTTTCTATTTTTCTACTATCGCTAATTGCAGCAAATGTCTTAATCCCTAAATCTATTCCGCTAGTAGTTTTTTCAGTTATCTTTGGCTTCCTTGGTAATTCTTTATCTTGTTCAGTTAAAATTGAAATGAAGTATTTCCCTGTTGAAGTTTTGTTAATAGTTGCCGTCTTT
>CAZSLY010000002.1:0-6560 GCA_964608045.1 uncultured Gammaproteobacteria bacterium
TACAAAAGGCCTTAGATAAAGCCGCCGGAAAGGGAATTATCAAAAAAAACAAAGCAGCTCGCAAAAAAAGCCGCTTATCTTCAAAGATTCGCCCTGTTAAATCCCCAGCCGAAATCGGGGGTGCGACAAAGTCGCAATTTAACCAAGGTAAAAAAAATAACGATTAGCAAGTTCTAATAGAAAGCCCGCCGGGCAAGTTTTAATAAAATTTGGCGTCTAGATAGAGGTCAAATTATTTACTTTTTAACGAAATTTGTTATGATTTTATAATCTTGGATCGTTGGTGTAGCCTGGTCTAACACGCCACCCTGTCACGGTGGAGATCACGGGTTCAAATCCCGTACGATCCGAAACTAATCGCAAAACGTGTAACCCGTGACGTATAGCCCCATTAAAATAAATTACTAAATTTATCGTAAAGAATTAACAATAACTTGCGTTATACGTTACACGTTATAAGTTACAGGAATATCTATGTTTTCCATCTTACTTTCAATCATTCTTCTTTTTATTCAAACGCCCTCAAGTTTATTTCAAGGAAATCAGGTGGTCTCATATCCTTATTCTTTAGGGCCAGTTCTTTCAGCAAAAAGTGCTTTGGTAGCTGATAAAGAGACAGAAAAGATTTTGTATGAAAAAAGCAAAGAAGAAATTCTGCCAATTGCCTCTTTGACAAAATTGATGACCGCAATTGTTTTTTTGGAAAATCGGAATATTGAATTTGAAGACTTTATTGTTTTTAAAAAAGAGGACCAGGCTGAGCCGACAAGAATGAAAGTTTTGCCTGGTGAAAAAGTTAGGGTTAAAGATATTTTTGAAGCAGCTTTGGTTGGTTCAGCTAATGATGCGGCAAAAATTTTATCAAGATTAACCAAAGAGCCGGAAAAATTTGTTGAATTGATGAATTTGAAAGCAAAAGAATTTGACCTTGAAAAAACAGAATTTTTTGAACCAACCGGGCTTGATCCAAAAAATGTTTCTTGCGCTTCTGATTTAGTTTTATTTTTTGAAAAAGCTTTAGAGAAAGAAGAGATTGCCGAGGCCTTAAAAAAAACAGAGATAAGTTTCAAAGTTAAAAAAGCGGACAATTCTTTTTACTGGCGCCGAATAAAAAACACCAATAAATTATTGAATGGGTCTATTAATTTTTTGGCAAAAACAGGTTATCTTGAGGAAAGCGGTCATTGCTTTATCGGCTTAACAAAGAACGAAGATCAAGAATTAATTGTGGTGATTTTGAACGCTCCTTCAAGCAAGCAAAGATTTGAAGAAGTAAAGGTCCTTTTTGGCTGGGTTTCAAAAGCTTTTCAAAAATAATTTTAAGAGTAAAATTAAAGGGCTAAAGGTTTTTCTATAAATTTTCAAGACGAAGCCGTAGAAAATTTATCTAGAAAATTGCTTTAAAAAATTAAATAATTTTGGCATATGAAACCATTAATAGTTGCCAACTGGAAGATGCATTTTGCTCCGGCTAAAGCAAAGGAAGTTGTTTTAGAAATCTTGAAATTATCAGAAAGAGAAAAAATTGACCTGCAAAAAGTAGAAATTGTTTTAGCCCCTTCTTTTACCGCTTTAAATGAAGTGGCTCAGGCTTTAAAAGACACGACTGTTAAGCTCGGAGCGCAAAATTGTTTCTGGGAGGAGAAAGGAGCTTTTACTGGTGAGATTTCTCCTTCTGAGCTTCAAGAAATTGGAGTTAAATATGTAATTGTTGGCCATTCAGAAAGAAGAGAAAATTTAGGAGAAACTGATGAGATGATTCATAAAAAGATAAAGACAGTTTTAAATTTAGAGCTGGTGCCAATTCTTTGTGTTGGCGAAACATTTGAAGAAAGGCAAAAAGGAATTAAAGATTATCGCTTAATGGCGCAGGCGACTCAAGCTTTTGAGGGCCTCCAAATTAAGCCGCAGGATAAAATAGTGATTGCTTATGAACCGGTCTGGGTGATTGGTTCTGGTCAGGCGGTGGCGAAAGAGGAAGCGCAATATACGATTGAGGTTTTAAAACAAAGAATGATTGATCTTTTCGGCGTTTCTTTAGTTAAAGAAACAACTACTTTTATTTACGGTGGCAGCGTTGATGAAAGCAATATCAGGGATTTTGTTGCTTTTCCAAGCAGCGGGGTTTTGGTTGGCGGTGCCAGTTTAAAAGCAGAGCGGTTTGTCAAATTAATTAAAAAAATTTTATGACAGAAAAAACGACTTCTAAGAGGGTGAAATTTAAAATCAAAATTGATCAAGAAAAATGTATTGGCTGCGGCAGCTGCGTCGCTGTTTGTCCGGAGATTTTTAAAATAAATGACGAGGGAAAAGTAGAGGCAATAGTTGAAGAAATAGAAAAATTGGGCTGCAGCAAGACAGCAGAAGAAAATTGCCCGGTTAAGGCAATTGAAGTTTACCCTGTGAAATAAAATCTTTTAGATTTTAATTTGCAAAACAAATTATTTCACAGGGTGGACCCTGTTAAATAGCGGCTTTGCCTGCCGGATGGCAGTAAATATAAAATTATGATTATTTCTTTAGAAGAAATTGTTGAAGAGGCGCAAGAAAAGAAAATCGCCTTAGGCGCTTTTAATATTTTTAATTTAGAGTCAACCTTGGCTGTGGCTCAGGCGGCCTTAGAAGCAAAAAGACCGGTTATTATTCAGGTTTCCGAAACAACGATTGATTATGCCGGACTCAAGGCCATTACTCATATTGTCAAAACCGTGGCGAAAAATCAGGCTAAAGAAGCAAAAATTGCTCTTCATTTAGATCACGGCCAGAGTTTTCTTTCCGTGGTTGAGTGTATTAAAGCTGGTTTTTCTTCAATTATGATTGACGCTTCGGGTCTCCCTTTTGATGAAAATGTTTCTTTGACTAAAAAAGCAGTTTTATATGCTCATAAACATCGGGTCTGGGCCCAGGGTGAATTAGGAGAAATTCCCAGAATCCCTGGGGAGATTGAGGAGCTTAAAAAAAATCCTGATAATTTCTTGACCGATCCGGACTTAGCTGCTTCTTTCGTTAAAAAAACCGGGGTTGATACTTTAGCGGTTTCAGTTGGCAACATTCACGGAATTTACAAAATGAAAAACGGAGCGCCACCGCTTTATTTTGATCATTTAAAAAAAATTAGAGAGAAAGTAAAGATTCCTTTGGTTTTGCACGGCGCCTCGGGAATTTCTAAGGAGGAAATAAAAAAAGCAATTGAGTTAGGGGTGGCGATTGTTAATATTGATACGGAAATCAGACTGACTTTCAAAAAAAGTTTAGCTGAAAGTTTAGGAGAGGCGGAAAAAACAGAGGAATACGATCCGAGAAAAATTTTAAAACCAACGATTGAGGCAATGAAAGAAACGGTTAAGGAAAAAATAGGAATTTTTAGCAACCAAGTTTAAAGACGTTTTTGGAATATGTCCCTTAAGATTGTGGAAATAATTTTATGGATTATTTTAGTTATTTCTTTGGGAAAGATTTTTTTTATCATCTTTTCTAAATTTCCCTTGGCGGCTAATATTAATTTAGAGGAAATACCAAGAGAAAAAACAATGAAAACAAAAAAGCAGTTATTGAAAAAGCGGCTTCATAAAACCATTAACGAACAAATTTCTTCTTTAAAAAATAAATTGGTTGCTTTGAAAAATAGGTTTAGAAAAAAATAATGCTGGGGTGGCTCAGTGGCAGAGCACGGGCATGGTAAGCTCGCGGTCGAGGGTTCGATTCCCTCTCCCAGCTTTGGGTGGATGGCAGAGTGGACAAATGCCTTCGACTGTAAATCGAATGCCTTCGGGCTGCGTAGGTTCGAATCCTACTCCACCCACCAAAATTTAACTTTCAGGAATTTTGCTGATTGATTCAGCCGTGCGAAACGCGGCAGAGAATGGAAACACTGGCTCACTGCGCACGGCGCGGCTCGCCGGTAAATAAAATTAAAAGTATTCCACAGGTTTGGACTATTATTTTTTTAAACTTGTGCTATACTAAAAACATATGATAATACTATTTCTGTGGTTAATCGGAATAATTGGTCTTTTCATCCTTTTTGGCTTGAGGGTAGTTAACCAATACGAACGAGGCGTTGTCCTAACGCTTGGAAAATATACAAGCACAAGGCAGCCGGGATTAACTTGGCTTTTGATAGGGGTTCAACGAATGATAAAAGTTGATTTGCGTATTGCAACAGTTGATATACCCCAACAAGAAGTAATCACAAAAGACAATGTTACAGTAGGAATTAACGCTGTTGTCTATTTTAAAGTTGACAGCGCAGAAAAGGCGGTTTTAGAAGTTCAGGATTTTAGGCATGCCGTAGCCTTATACGCTCAAGCAGCTCTGCGAGATGTGATTGGCGGAGTTGAGTTAGACTTTCTACTTTCTGAACGAGACAAAATTGCCGAGGAAATAAAAAAAATCGTTGATGTTGCAACCGATCCTTGGGGCATTGATGTTTCTATAATCAAGATACAAGACATTGAATTGCCTGCTGATATGAAACGAGTGATGGCAAAACAGGCGGAGGCAGAAAGAGAAAGAAGAGCAATTATTGTCCGAGCAGAAGGAGAATATACAGCAGCTGAAAAGATTTCTAAAGCGGCGCAGGTTTTGAGTTCTGCTCCGGGCGGCATCTCTCTGCGCACCCTCCAGACAATTGAAAAAATTAATCCTGACCCTTCCAAAACAGTTTTATTCGCTTTGCCTATTGAGTTTATGGAAGGAATAAAATCTCTCACCGGTTTTCTCAAAGACAAAACAAAAGAGTAAACAAAAAATTATTTTATCTCTTTCAGAAACTCTTCTGCAAGTTTAGCAGTATCACTACTGCTTTGAAAAAACGATTTCCAAACTACGACAATATCAGCATCATTAAATACCGCTCGCTGCACTTCTCGAATTGTGTCGCCACCGGCAATAGAAATTAAAATATTGTAATTCCCTTTAATACGGCGTATTTCGTGCAAAGGGATTTGTTTTTCTTTATTGAATCTTTCTTCGTCTACGCCGCGATGCAAGATAACAACTCTGGGGAGTTTTTTTAGTTGGCGTAGAATTGAAAGAGGGAAGGGAACGTTCATCATATCAATCATCGCATCAAGTCCTAAATCTTCGCATTTTTGTACGAAAGCGTTAAGAGATTCTATTGGTGAATGACCTAGGGCAATTGCTGCATTTGCTCCAGCCCGAGCAGCTATTTCTACCTCTGTTTCACCCCTATCCATCATTTTTAAATCGGCAACAACATAAGGAATAATGCTTTGACTAATTATTGAGCTTTTTTGTATATTTGCCGGACTGGTTGCTTTTTTGACCATTGTCTGTAAAAATAATGAGAGAAGCGAGGAAGATGGCGTTGAAACTTTGGAAAGAGGAGCAAGAACCTGACCAAAAATTCGCTGTTCATACCATTGCTTAATTTTTTTTATTCCTTCTTCCCCATATCGTTTAATTAAGGGCGTTCCCGCTTCTATCAATATTCTGTCGCTCACCGGAATCAGTGAAATTATTATGTAAGCTTCTTCGAGCGTGCTGTTCAGCGCTATCTGTAAATAGCGCTTGCGAGAATCTAATTTTGAAATTGGCTTATTATTCATATTTCTATTATATTAGATTTTTCTGAATTTGGCAATAACGCAAGTTAAGGAGCGAAGTTCATCGCATGCCTCCAAATGGATAGAACATAGGTTTCCGGAACCTAAAATGCAGGTTCGATTTCTGCTAGAGGCACCCTCCTACGCTAAAGCTTCGGAGGGCATGACTTAATTAAAATTTTGAGTCGGATCAAAATCATGCCAAATTTAAAAAAAGGTTTGAATAAAGCGATGAATAAAGGGAAATTTAATAGCAAAAAATGGGGTCTGACCCTCCATATTCTCCCTGTAGCTCAGTGGAGAGAGCGCAGGTTTCCGGAGCCTGAGACACAGGTTCGATTCCTGTCAGGGGGAGATAAGACTAAAATGTTTAAAGAAAAATTGAAAAAACTTTTTCCTAAGGTTTATCTTTTCTACCGCCAATTGATTTCAAATTGTGCTGCTTTTTTTTATGGTTGGCCATCTTCAAGACTAATTGTGATTGGTGTCACCGGCACGGCTGGCAAATCAACCGTCGTTAATCTCATCGCCAAAATTTTGGAGAGCGCTGGTTTTAAAGTGGGAATGGTCAGCAGTTTTAATTTTAAGATTAAGCAAAAAGAATGGCCGAACACAATTAGAATGACCATGCCCGGTCCTTTTTATTTGCAGAAATTACTATCTCAGATGGTCAAAGAAAATTGTCAGTTTGCGGTGATTGAAACTACTTCTCAAGGACTAATTCATCAGCGGCACTTAGGGGTAAATTACGATTTAGCGGTTTTTACTAATTTACTGCCAGAGCATCTTGAAGCGCATCAGGGTTTTGAAAATTACAAAAAAGCCAAAGGAATTTTATTTGCTTCTTTGAAAAAAAAGAAGAAAATTTCCGTTGAAGGCGCTGCGCCTGCCGGCGGCCAGGGATTCGCTTCTGGCGGGGAAGAAAAAGAAATTAAAAAAATAAAAGTCATTAATCTTGACGATCAGGAAGCGGATTATTTTTTGAATTTTAAA
>CAZSLY010000002.1:6660-16823 GCA_964608045.1 uncultured Gammaproteobacteria bacterium
TCTTCTTTCAAAATTTAATCTTTACAACTTGTTAGCGGCGATTGCCGCTTGTTTGCCCTATACTGATTTAGAAAGAATGAAGATTGCTTTAGAGAAAGTGGAAATCCCCGGTCGTTTTGAAATAGTTAAAGAGGAGCCCTTTAAAGTGGTGATTGATTATGCGCATACACCGGATGAACTTTTAGGAGTTTACGAGTTTTTTAAAGATCATTATCCGGGCAAAAGGTTAATTGCGGTTTTTGGTTCTTGCGGCGGCGGCCGCGATGTCTGGAAAAGAAAAGTTTTAGGAGAAATTGCCGATCGATTTTGTGATGAGATTATTCTTACGAACGAAGATCCTTATGATGATAACCCTTTAGAAATTATTGAAGAAATTGCTCAAGGGATTTCCGTTTGCCAGAATCTTTATAAGATTCTTGACCGTAGAAAAGCAATTAAAAAGGCCTTGAGTTTAGCTAAAAAGGGGGATATTGTTTTAATCACTGGCAAAGGAGCGGAAAAATCTATCATCAGTAAAAAAGGCAAAAAAATTCCCTGGAGCGATAAAGAGGTGGTAAAAGAGGATTTAAAGGGGATTTAACAGGGGGCCTGCCCCGTTAGAAATTTTGAATCAGCCTTGTTTTTTTAGAAAGCGTTAAGCCGTTAGGCGATTTCGCTTGAGGATTCTCTAATAAGTGAGGTTTGGTTGAATTTCTAATGGGGTGGAAAACTTGTGGAAAACTTTTAAGTCTGGGGGTTGACAAATTTACATTAATTGCTATATTATTTTTAATGTCGTTTAACAATCAAGAAGCTGACCTGGCTGTTGCCTTTGGCGACTTCCCGGAGGAGCCTTTTTAAATATTTAAATTTCTCCTTCTAGATTTAGGAATCTAGGAGGTTTTTTTAAGTTTATGTCAGAGAGAAAATATTTTATTTCTTATCGCCAAAGTTTGCCTCTGCCTAATCTTTTAGAAATTCAAAAAAATTCCTATCACCTCTTTTTGAAAAAAGAATTGCCGAAGCTTCTTAAAGAGATGCTCCAAATTGAAGATTTCAGCGGTCAAAGATTTGAACTTCGTTTTGTCAATTCTTTTCTTGATGAGCCGAAATTTGACGAGGAGACTTGTAAAAAAAGAAACTTGATTTATGAAGCGCCTTTGAGAGTGGAGCTGCGTCTTATTAATAAGCAAACCGGCAAGAAAAAAACGCAGAATGTTTATCTTGGCGACATTCCTTTAATGACTAAAAGAGGAACTTTTATCATTAACGGCATTGAAAGAACCGTCATTCAACAATTAACACGCTCAGCCGGCGTGTATTTTACTGCTAAATTGATTAAAAAAACAGGAAATAAGCTTTATGGAGCGAAAATAATTCCAGAAAGAGGTGCCTGGATTGAATTTGAATCCGATCAGGAAGGAGCAATTTTTGTTAGAATTGATCGAGGCAGGAAAATTATCGTCACGGCCTTGTTGCGAGTTTTTGGTTTAACAAATAATGAAGAAATTAAAGAAGTTTTAGGAGAAGAGATTGAAGTCAGTTTAGCCAAAGATAACTCAAAAAATGAAGAAGAAGGAACTATGGAAGTTTATCGGAAAATTAGGCCCGGGGAATTAGCGACAACTGAAAATGCGAAAGCTCTGATTCACTCAATATTTTTTAGAACTAATCGTTATGATTTAGGGACTCCCGGACGTTTCCGAATGAATGGGAGATTAAACTTTGATGAAAAAGTCAAAAGTCAATTTTTAAGAAAAGAAGATTTGGCTGCTATTTTAAAAGAAATTTTTAGATTGGGAAAAATTCAAGAGGAACCTGACGATATTGACCATTTAAGTTGTCGAAGAATCAAAGCGGTTGGCGAACTTGTCAGGGAAAGATTAAGGGTGGGACTGATGCGTTTGCAGAGAATTATTAGAGATAAAATGAGTATTTTAAAAGATGAGAATTTTAATTTTAATTTAGGACAGCTAATTTCTACGCGTCCGATTGTCGGTGTTTTAAGAGAGTTTTTTCTGACCGGCCAACTTTCTCAGTTTATGGATCAGGTTAATCCTTTGTCTGAACTTGAGCACAAACGTCGGTTTACTTTGACCGGTCCTGGCGGTTTAGCTGGTGAGAGGGCTGGTTTTGAAGTTAGAGACGTGCATTCAAGTTTCTATGGTCGGGTTTGTCCGATTGCCACACCAGAAGGTCAAAATGCAGGCCTGGTTGGTTATCTCGCTTCTTATGCACGGCTTAATGAAATGGGGTTTATTGAAACCCCTTATTTTAAAGTTAAAAAAGGTAAGATTTCGGAAGAAATTATTTATCTTAACGCCAGAGAAGAGGAGAAATATGTCATTGCTTCTTTTTCTACAGAGATTCTTAAAAATAATAGAATTATTGAAGAGCATGTTGAGGCCAGAGTCAAAGGTGAACCGGCCTTGGTCTCTCGCGATGAAGTGGAGCTGATTGATGTTGGCAGCGGTCAAATTTTAAGTTTATCTACTTCTTTAATTCCTTTTTTAGAAAATGATGATGGCGGTCGGGCTCTCATGGGTGCAAATATGCAGCGGCAAGCGGTTCCTTTAATTAAACCCGAGGCGCCGCTCGTCGGCACCGGGAGCGAACAAATTGCTGCTTTAAATTCAGGCTATCTTCTTTTAGCTGATGAGGATGGTGAGATTGAAGAAGTTGACGCCCAACATCTTGTTTTAAAAACAAAGTCGGGAGAAAAGATTTTTTATCCTTTGATGAAATTTGCTCGGTCAAATTTTGATACTTGTTTTAACGAGTATCCTTTAGTAGACAAAGGTCAAAAAATTAAGAAAGGAGAGGTGCTTGCTGAAGGTCCGGCCATGGAAAAGGATGAATTGGGACTGGGCCGCAATTTACTGGTTGCTTTTATGCCCTGGCTTGGCTATAACCATCTGGATGCAATTTTAATTTCCTCGAGGTTGGTTAAAGAAGATGCGCTAACCTCGATTTTTATTAAAGAGCATGTCCTTGATGTGCGAGAAACAAAATTTGGTCCAGAAATGACAACGAAAGATATTCCCAATGTCTCGCAAGAAAAACTTTCTCACCTTGATGAAGATGGAATTATTCTTTTAGGTTCTGAGGTTAAATCAGGCGATATTTTAGTTGGAAAAATTACTCCTAAAGGAGAAATTGAATTATCGCCTGAAGAAAAATTGCTTCAGGCGATTTTTGGTGAAAAAGCAAAAGACGTTTATGATTCTTCTTTATACTTAGAGCACGGCGAGCATGGAAAAGTGATTGGGGTTAAAGTTTTTTCTCGGGACGAAGGAGACAAATTAGCCGCCGGGGTGGTTAAGTCAATTCATGTTTTAATTGCTGATTTAAGAAAAATTCAGTCAGGCGATAAATTGACTGGCCGGCATGGCAATAAAGGCGTGATTGCTAAGGTTTTAAGAGAAGAAGATATGCCTTATCTTGAAGACGGGACGCCGATTGATATTGTTTTAAATCCTTTGGGCGTGGTTTCCAGAATGAATTTAGGCCAAATTTTAGAAACCAATCTTGGTTTAGCCGCTAAGAAATTAGGCTACAGGGCAGCTGTTCCTTCGCTTAATGGCCCTAAGGAAGAAACAGTGAAAGAAGAATTAAGCAAAGCGGGCCTTCCTTCTTCTGGTAAATTTAAGGTTTATGATGGTTTATCCGGTAAGCCGTATGAGAAAGAAATTACAGTTGGCTATATTTATATGATGAAACTTATTCACATGGTTGAAGATAAGATTCATCAACGTTCAATTGGTCCTTATTCTTTAATTACTCAACAGCCGTTAGGCGGCCGGGCGCAATCAGGCGGACAGCGCTTTGGCGAAATGGAAGTTTGGGCCTTAGAAGGTCATGGAGCAGCCCATACTCTTCAGGAAATGTTGACCATTAAATCTGATGATGTTGAAGGTAGGGCCAGAGCTTATGAAGCAATTATCAGAGGCGAACCAATTGAAAAAATTTCCGTTCCCGAATCATTTAATGTTTTATGCCGAGAGCTCGCTGGTCTTGGCCTGAAGGTTGAAATGGTCAAGAAAAAACCCGTTAATTAGCGGTTAGCGTTTAGCGGTTAGGCTTTTGACTTTTAATTTTTAATTTTTAATTTTGGACTTTTAATTTGAAATATGTCTACTCCCTCAACTACCCAAACAATTTTTTTAGAGAAACAACCAAAAAAGAAAACTCTTGATTTTGACAGGGTGAGAATAAAGTTAGCCTCGCCTGAGGAAATTTTAAGCTGGTCTTACGGTGAGGTGACAAAGCCGGAAACAATTAACTACCGTTCGCAGAAGCCGGAAAGAGATGGCCTCTTCTGCCAAAAAATTTTTGGTCCGGTTAAAGATTGGCAGTGCGCTTGCGGAAAATATAAAGGAATTCGCTATCGCAATATTATCTGCGACCGCTGCGGCGTTGAGATCACAAGATCTTTTGTCAGAAGGGAAAGAATGGGTCATATTAAACTTTCAAGTCCAGTGGCTCATATTTGGTTTTTAAGGGGAGTGCCTTCAAAAATTGGCACTTTGCTTGATATTTCTATTAAATCTTTAGAAAAAGTAGTTTATTTTGCCAATTTTATTATTACTGAGGTTAATGAAAAATTAAAAGAAGAAACATTAGAAAAATTAGAAGTAGAATTTAAAGAAAAAAAAAAGCAGCTAAAAAAATCCATTGGTTCAAAGAATCAAAAAGAGCAGGGAAGACAATTAAAAATAATTACCGACGAGTACAATTTAGTAAAAAAAGAAATCCAGAGCGTTGTTTTTAAAAGAATTTTGCCAGAAGAAGAATACAAAGAGCTTTCGTTAAAATACGGTCATTTTTTTGGAGCTAAAATCGGGGCTGAAGCAATTCTGGACTTACTTGAAAAATTAGATTTAAAGGAATATATAGAAGTTTTAGAAAAAGAATTAAAGAAAACCACCAATCTGCTTCAGAAGAAAAAAATTATTGAAAGGCTCCGTTTGACTCAGAATTTTTTAGAAAACAAAATTAGGCCCGCTGATATGATTCTGCGAGTTTTGCCAGTGGTGCCGCCTGATCTGAGACCTTTAGTTGAGCTTGACGGCGGTCGTTTTGCTTCCTCGGATTTAAATGACCTTTATCGCCGGGTGATTAATCGCAATAGTCGTTTAAAGAAACTATATGAGCTGGAAGCGCCTGAGGTGATTATCAGAAATGAAAAAAGAATGCTTCAGGAAGCAGTTGACGCTTTACTTGATAATTCTATGCGCCCGGGAAAAACAACGATTATGCAAGCTGGTCAGAAAAGACCCCTTAAGTCCTTAGCTGATATTTTGCGGGGGAAAGAAGGTAGATTTAGACGCAATCTTTTGGGAAAAAGAGTTGATTATTCTGGCCGTTCAGTCATAGTTGTCGGGCCAAAACTCAAACTTTATCAATGCGGTCTGCCAAAAGTGATTGCTTTAGAAATTTTTAGGCCTTTTGTTGCTTCGATTTTAATTAAACAAGGTTTGGTTCATAATGTCAGATCCGCTAATCGAAAAATTGATGAAGCCGATGAAAAGGTCTGGGAAATTTTAGAGGAAGTGGTGAAAGACGCTTACGTTCTTCTAAATCGAGCGCCGACTCTTCATCGGTTAGGTATTCAGGCCTTTAAACCGATTCTCGTTGATGATAAAACTATTCAGGTTCATCCTCTGGTTTGTGATGCTTTTAACGCTGACTTTGATGGCGATCAAATGGGTGTTTATTTGCCAATTTCAAAAAAAGCAAAAGAGGAAGCCAGGGAAATACTCGCGGCCAATAAAAATCTACTTAAACCAGCCACTGGTCAGCCGATTGTTTCGCCGGTTCAAGATATTATTTTAGGCGTTTATGTCCTTACTCAGATTCCGGAAAAAGAAACCCTAAAGGAAGGTAAAGCTTTTAGCTCAAGAGAAGAGGCAAGGGTTGCTTATGAGCTAGGAAAAATATCCCTTCAGGAAAAAATCAAAGTGAAACTCAAAGATAAGATTTATGAAACAAGTTTTGGCCGGCTTGTTTTTGGCGAAATTTTTCCTTTAGAATTCTACGGCTTAGATAAAACAATTGATAAAAAGACCTTAAATAGTTTAATTGTTAAATATTTGAAAGAATATGGTCAGGAAAAGACAGTAGAAATGCTTGATAATCTTAAAGATATTGCTTTTGAATATTTAACTTCTTCTGGTATTACCTGGGCAATGGATGAACTGCCTGATCTAAAAGAAAAAAAAGAAGTTATCAAAAAAGCAGAAAAAGAATTTGAAAAAACAAATAAGTTATTTGAAAAGGGGCTAATAACTTCAAAGGAAAGATATCTTAAAAATATTGAGACCTGGATGCGGGCAATGTCTGAGGTAACTGCTTTAGCCCAGAAAAAAATTGATCCTTATTCTGCTCCTTATTTAATGGTTAATTCAGGCGCCAGAGGTAATTGGTCTCAGCAGATTCAAATGATTGGCATGAAGGGGCTGGTTGCTTCTCCGGCCGGTAAAGTGATTGAGCTGGCAGTTCGTTCTTCGTTTAAAGAAGGGCTTGATGTTTTAGAATACTTTATCTCTACTCATGGTTCAAGAAAAGGCATTGTTGATACTGCTTTAAGAACTTCTTCGGCCGGGTATTTGACCAGACGTTTAGTTGATGTTGCTCAAGAAATTCTAGTGACTGAAGAAGATTGCCGGACTAAAAAAGGCATTCTTTTAACAGCTGAAGAAAACAAAATTTTAAGAATCAGCTGGCGAGACCGGGTTTTTGGCCGGACGGCTCTTCAGGAGATTAAAGATGAAAGGACAGGAAAAACAATTGTCAAAAAAGGAGAAATAATTGATGAAGAAAAAGCAGAGGAGGTTGAAAAAGCTAATCCCAAGCAAATTAGGCTGCGTTCAGTTTTGGAATGTGAAGCCCAAAAAGGAATTTGCAGTCGTTGTTATGGTTATGATTTAGGTTTCAATGAACCAATAAAATTAGGAACCGCAGTTGGCGTGATTGCCGCTCAAAGTATTGGCGAGCCAGGGACTCAGCTGACCTTAAGAACTTTCCATATCGGCGGCGTGGCGGGTAAAGATATTACTCAAGGTTTGCCGCGAGCAGAAGAAATTTTTGAGCTGCGGCCGCCAAAGGTTAAAGCAATTATGGCTCTGCATCAAGGTGAAGTTTTGATTGAAGATCAAAAAGGACAGAAAATAGTTAAAATTAAATATCAAGGAGAGCAAGAAGAAAGATATATTCTTGACCCGAAATCTGATTGGAAAATTAAGGTAAAGCAGAATGAAGAAGCTAAAGAAAAAACGGTTTTAGCTGAGGCAGGGAAGAAAAAAATTTTTGCTTCTCATAAGGGAAAAGTTGAGTTAGAGGAAGGGGTGATTAAGATTATTTATGAAGAAGAGGGGACTGAAGAATATTTAGTGCCAAAAACAGAAGCAATTTATGTAAGCTCAGGTGATAAGGTTGAAGCCGGTCAGCAGCTAACCAGCGGTTCTTTGGATCTTAAAGAACTTTATGAGCTTAGAGGAAAAGAAGTGGCAGAAAAATATATGTTGAGTGAACTGCAAAATGTTTATTATTCTCAAGGCGTTAGAATTGATAGCCGGCATTTTGAAATTATTTTAAGACAGATGTTTTCTCGATGTTTAATTACCGACCCAGGCGAAACCAATCTTTTATCAGGAATGATTGTTTCCAAAGAATACAAAAAAATTTGCGATGGAGAAGCAGCTAAAAAAGGAGAAAAAACCTCTCAAGGCAAGGAGCTTTTTCTAGGGATGACCAAAGCAGCTTTAGCTTGTGATTCCTGGCTTTCAGCTGCTTCCTTTCAGGAAACCTCCAGAGTCCTGATTGACGCCTCTTTAAGCGGCACGGTTGACCATCTTTATGGGTTGAAAGAAAATGTTATTATTGGTAAACTTATACCAGCTGGCACGGGCTTTAAGAAGAAAATAGAAAATAGAAAGTAGAAAATATAGTGGGTCCGCTATAGCTTTAGCAAAGGCGGAGAAAGAAGAAATTAATAACTAATTTAAGTTCATGGAGATAAAAGAAAATTTAAAAGGCCTGATTTTAGGTATTGTTTTTTTTGCTTTTGGCGCGATTTTGATTTTAAGCTTCTTTGGTCTGGCTGGTCGAGGAGGTGAGTTTCTTTTTTCTTTTTTCAGGACTTTATTCGGCTGGTTAGCTTTTTTAAGCTTCCTGCCTTTTTTTTATTTAGGTTATCTTTTTTTAAAATTCCGAAAAGAAAAAATACCTTCTTATAAATACTGGGCGCTTTTAATTCTTATTTTGGCAATAGTAAGCATCCTTCATCTGCCTTTTGTTGATAACGACCTCGTGCTTGAGCAGGGCAAAGGAGGCGGTTATCTTGGTTATACTTTAAGTTTTCTTTTAAAAGGTCTTTTTGGTTTTTGGGCAAGTTTAGTTATTTTTCTTTCTCTTTTAGCTGTTTCTTTGATTCTTCTTTTTGATCTTTTTAAAAAGAAAGAAAAAAAGGAAGAAAAATCGGAATTTACTGAATTTAAAGAAAAGAGAACAGAAGGGCCAAAAGAAAAACCAAAAGAAGAAAAAAAGATTTTATTTTTCAGGGAGAAATCAGTTTTTAGAGCAAGGCCAATCAAATCTCAAGCTAAAGAAAATTTTTCTCTTGATTTATTAGAAAAAGGTTTGGGTCAGCCGGAAAGCGGCAATATCAAAACTAATAAATTAATCATTCAAAAAACTTTAGAAAATTTTTCCATTCCCGTGGAAATGGGCGAGGTGAAAGTTGGACCAACTGTTACTCAATACACTTTGAAACCGGCTGAAGGAGTGAAGATTGCTCAAATTACTGCTTTATCAAACGATCTCTCGTTAGCTTTAGCCAAGCATCCGGTTAGAATTGAAGCGCCGATTCCCGGGCAGTCCTTGGTCGGCATTGAAGTGCCGAATAAAAAAGTAGCTTTAGTTCGTTTGCGGGAAATTTTAGAAAGTGAAAGATTTCGATTAAGAACTTCAAATTTAACCATTCCTTTAGGTTTTGATGTTTCGGGCGAGGTTTTTTTGGCTGATTTAGGAAAAATGCCTCATCTTTTAGTGGCCGGCGCCACGGGCTCGGGAAAAACAATATTTTTGAATTCTTTAATTTTAAGTTTAATTTATCAAAATTCACCTGAAGAGCTGCGTTTTATTTTAGTTGACCCAAAGCGAGTGGAACTGAATTTATATGAGGACCTGCCTCATCTTTTGACTCCGGTTTTAATGGACGCTCAAAAAACAATTAATGCTTTAAAATGGGCGATTCTTGAAATGAGCAGGCGTTTTGACCTTTTTTTAGAAAAGAAAAAAAGAGATATTTTATCATATAATGAAGAGACAGAAGAAAAGCTTCCTTATCTTGTGATTGTCATAGATGAACTAGCTGATTTAATGGCTGCTGCTCCGCAGGAAATTGAGGCCTGTATTATTCGTTTAGCGCAAATGGCCAGAGCAACCGGTATTCATCTGGTGATGGCCACCCAACGCCCTTCGGTTGATATTATCACCGGTTTAATCAAAGCTAACATCACTTCCAGGATTGCTTTTTCTGTTGCCTCAGCGGTTGATTCCAGAACAATTCTTGATTTTGCCAGCGCAGAAAAATTATTAGGCCGCGGTGACTTACTTTATCTTTCTCCGGAAATTGGCAAACCAAAAAGACTTCAAGGACCATTTGCTTCTGAGCGAGAAGTAAAAAGAGTGGTTAATCATTTAAAAAATCTTTTTCCGCTTGATTACGAAGAAGAGGTGATGAGGCCTCCTCAAACTGAAATTGAAGGCCTAACTGAAGGAGCAATAGGTGACGAGCTTTTATCTCAGGCAGAAGAAATTGTGGTTTCAAGCGGCAAGGCTTCAGCTTCTTTCCTCCAGAGGAGAATGAGAATTGGTTATGCCCGAGCAGCCCGGCTCCTAGACCTTTTGGAAGAAAAAGGAATTATTGGTCCGGCTGATGGGGCGAAGCCGCGTCAAGTTTATAAGACCCCTCAAGATCTGGACAAAAATTTTTAAAATATTAAAATGTAACTGGTTATTCAGTTTGGCGACAATGGTTCTTTGATAAATTTTGCCTCCTTCGGCGCTATTGTAGAGAAGCGATACTAATATACGAATTCATACTAATTATACTAATATTCGTATCGGACATGAACCCCAAAAATGGGACTAAGAGTAAGTTTGTTTTTGAGGATTCAGAA
>CAZSLY010000003.1:0-16425 GCA_964608045.1 uncultured Gammaproteobacteria bacterium
AGTTGCGGAATATCATGATATTCAAAACCAATTTTAACTTTAAGAAATCTTTCAATAATTTTCAGAAGCGTTTCCTTTGAGTCCACGCTTTCCGCAATTTTAATCAAATTTTTATTTGTTTCTTCGTCAAATTGAACAAACTGTCTTTCAGCCAAAACGCCGACTTTTTGCAAAATCACTTTTCTCAAAAATTCTATCAAATCATCAAGAAACTGTTCTAAGTCCCCTCCTTCAGCTAATAAATTATTCACCAGGGTCACTGCTTCTTTGGCTTGTTTTTTGATGATTAAATGAAGGAACCTAACAATCAAATTTATTTGAGTTGGCGGCAGAACCAATTCTGTTTGCGCTTCGGTAATTTCTCTTTCACCTAAGCTCAAAATTTGACCTAACAAACTCAGGCCATCGCGAACGCAACCCTCAGAACGAAAAGCAACTATTTCCGCTACTTTATCTGAAATTTTAACCCCTTCTTTTTTCGCAATTTCTTTTAGATAAGAAGCAATTTCAGCTAAAGAAACGCGAGAAAGCTTAAAAACCTGACAGCGAGAAACAATCGTTTCTGGAATTTTGTAAAACTGGGTGGTGGCTAAAATAAAAATAGCGTAAGAAGGCGGCTCTTCTAAGGTTTTTAGCAAAGCATTAAAAGCCTCAGGGGTAAGCATCTGAACCTCATCAATGATAAAAACCTTATAGCGGCTTAAAGTCGGCAGGAATCTAATTCGCTCTTTCAATTCTCTAATTTCATTAATGCCCCTGTTAGAAGCTGCGTCAATTTCAATTAAATCAAGACTTTTCCCTTGGGTAATTTCCAAACAAGAAAGACATTGATTGCAGGGTTCTGCCTCCCCCTTTTTCCGATTAACGCAATTAACTGCTTTGGCCAGGACTCTGGCTAAAGTGGTTTTTCCAATCCCTCGCGGTCCGGCAAAAAGATAAGCGTGAGCAATTTTTTCTTGCTTAATTTCATTTTCTAAAATAGTAATAATTTCTTTTTGGCCAATAAGTTCGGAAAATTTTTGAGGTCGGTATTTGCGATATAAGACCATATATTTAAAAATTTTCAATTATCAATTTTCAATTTTCAATTATCAAAAAACGCCACACGTTACACGCTTATCTCGTAGTAATAAACAGTTAGGGTGTCTTGTTTTTTGAAAGTTTGGCTCGGTTGCCGGTCGGGAAGAGGAAAAGAAACAGAAAAAATTCTTGTGCCGGACTTGAGTTCTTTTTTAAATTTTTCTTTTACTTTTTTTAAACATTCAGGCATTAGATAAAAGATAATGACATCCGCTTCAGCTAAATTTTCCTTAAATAAATTTGCTTTTTTAATGATAATTTTTGAAGAAAGACCTTTAAGCCGGATTTTAATTTTTGACCAAAGACAAAGAAATCCACTGACCTCAATTCCAACTGCTTTCTTAAAATTATATTTTGCCGCTGCCTCAATTAAAACTCTTCCATCACCACTGCCTAAATCATAAAGAATTTCATTTTCTTTTAAATCAAGCAACCCTATTAAATAAGCCAAGGTTTTTTTATCAACCGGCACCCAGGGAGCGCCAAAAAAGGTTCCTTTCAAAACTGCTAAACTCAACCAAAGAAAAATAAAAAAAATTAAAAAGATTAGAATGAGAATAAAAATTGACATAACTATTATATTTTAAATCTTTCCGCAATTTCTCTTTCAACCAATTCCCGCGGTTGACCATATTTGCGATAAGAGAGTTCTTTGAGTAATTTGATTTTTTGGGGCGAGCCAACAATTGGCGGATAAGTCATCAAGGAAAAAGGTCTTAGCGGTTGATAATCAACAATTGTTTGGATATAAGCATTGAATTTGGGAACATTAACTAAATCATAAACATTGAAAACCGGCGCAAACTGTTTTTCCAAAAATTGAGCGTCTTCAATGCCAACTTTATAAGCGATAATCGTCCCGACATTACCAAAGACCGCATCCCGAATCTGGGCGTCCTGACCTCTAACCAACTGAGCTATGTACTGGTGACCAATAATCAAACCTAAACGGTATTTTCTGGCTTCAGAAAGAATGGTGGCGACTGAAGGGGTAATAAAATTTTGGAACTCATCAATATAAAGATAAAAATCTTTTCTTTTGCTTTCCGGCACATCAGCCCTGGAAAGAGAAGAAATTAAAATTTTACCGACAATAATTAAGCCCAAAAGATAAGCATTAAGGTCGCCAATTTTACCTTTGGCTAAATTAACCAGTAAAATCTTGCCGCTGTCCATAACTTCCCTGAAATCAAAAGCGCTTTTTTGCTGGCCGATAATTGGCCTCATTAGGTCATTGGCGGTAAATTGATTGAGCTTGGAGGTAATATAAGGAGTCATATTTGAGAGGGCTGCTTCACCGCCTGCTTTTTCTGCTTCTTTAATCCAGAAATCATTAACCACCTGGTTGGGGCAATGGTCAATCTTGTAATGTCGAAAATCAGGATCAGACAACACGCGCGGCACCTCCATCAGGGTAGAACCAGATTCAGGATGAGCCATAACCAGAAGCATGGCATTGCGCATATACTGCTCAAACATTGGTCCGCCAGTCTGCCTTAAATCATAAAGTTTGTCCATAATTTCAATCATTTCATTAATGACTAAGGTTTTCTGTTCCGGATATTTCTCGTCATATTCAAGCAGATTCAAACCCATTGGTCTTTCAATCTGTCCTGGCTCAAATAAAATCAAATCATCAGCTCTCTCATCGGGAATACTCCCTAAAACTCCTTCAATTAAATCTCCATGAGGGTCAATCAGGCAAAAGCCTTCGTTATTTTGCGCGCTTTGAGCAGCTAAGTTCTCAATTAAAGTTGACTTGCCAGTCCCGGTCTGACCGAGGAGATAAAGATGCCGCATCCGGTCTTTGTCTTTAATTCTGATAATTTTGTCAGTCCCGCGATAAAAATTATGACCTAAAATTAAACCCTCATCAGGCAGGCCTAAAGGCGCAGGCGCAGTCTTGGCAATGAGCCACTTAATTGAAGGAACCTCAAGGGTTGGGAGAGGAAAATGGAAAATACTGGTCATTTCTTCAGAATTTAAAATAAAACTTTTTTTCTCGTTTAAATTCCGGTAAATAATATCTTTAATAAATTTCTTGGAACTGGTTTTTACTGGTGCGAAACCATTACCGTATTGATAAACAATATACTGGGCGTAAGAATTTAAAATATTCTCTAAATGTAACTTTGCTTTCTCTTTATTGTCCGCGGAAACCAGAATCCTGATATTAATATCAAGCCCTGCTTTGGAAGTTTTTTCTTCCAAATTTTTAATCACTTCTTCTTCCATGGGCGATAATTGATAACGTTTCTTTTCTTCTTCATAAGGAGATTTTTTAGGAGCAGTTGTCGTTGCTTCCTTAATATCTTTCATTAATTTAGAAAAGAATCCTTGACCAACCGTCGCTTCGCTAAATTTCTTTCCTTGTTTCATTTCTTGAGCAACTTTAGCTCCTTTTTTATGCCAGTCGCCTTTAGCTGAGCGAGCCATAATCTGAACTAAAGCTTTATTCCCTTTCTCTATTTTTGCTAAAGCGCTGACAATTGTTTCTAAAGGGTCAGTCTTTAATTTTTTGTAGGTTTTGATTGGTAAAATCCAAGATTGATGAAGCCTTAAATAAGCAGCGCCAAATTCTCCTTTTTCAAGAAAGGGATTGAATTCATCGGTTTCTTCAATAGTCGCATTTGGATACTGAGCATGAATCTGCTGTTCAAAAAATTGCTGAAGATATCTGGGGACAACCGCATAAAAGCCAATTGAACCATCTTCATCAAGAAAAAGCTCAAAAGAAAAATGATCGCTCCGGCCTGAAAATCCAGATTTAAGACCTCTTTGTGCATGAAGCCCGGCCACATTATCAAAAAAATTTTCCGTGGGCGCTAAAATTTCCTCAATCGTCTTTTTCTTTTCTTCCTCAGTCATTTCTCGGGGCAAGCTAATCAAAAGAAAAACCTTATCTAGACTTGTTAAAAGCGATTGTTTTCTTCCTAAATAACTTTTAAGTAAAAAGAAAAGGAAGACAAATATCGCCACCCCTAAAATCAGAGCGATTAACTCAGGAGTAATAGTCAGAGGACCGACTGGAGTGTTAAAATAATAGGAGATCATAAAAAATTACAAAAGTTTTCTGACGGCTGGTCTTAATTTCCCTTTTTTGAAATTTTCTAAGGCCTCTTTACCGGTCTGACCGAAAATACCAGTAATAATTTTTATACCCGAGGCCTCTAAAAAATCAAAAGAAGCTGGCAGGAGATTGCCGGTAATTACTGCTTTTGGTTTTTTGGCAGTGATTAAATAAACAACTTCATCGCCCAAGGCCAGATTTTCAACAACTTCCATTTCTTTGCTTTCGGTTTCTACAAGAAAAAAATACTTTGCTTCTTCAAATTGAACGCTTAAAAGAGAATTTATTTTTTTTTCTTCAAGTGGTAAACAAACAAGCATAAGCTGGTAACTTATAACTTATAACTAATAACTTATAACTTATAACTGACAACTTACAATTTTTTCTTCTTTGCTCTTTCGGCTAGGGCTAAAACTCTTGCGGTTTTTCTTTTAGCTTCCTGCTCTAAAAAGAAATGGTTAATTCCTGAAATCATTTTCAGCCATTTTTTGATTAAATCTAAAATTTTATTAACAATTACTTTTGTTTTGGAAATAACTTTTTTAATCTCAATTACCGTCTCATCCCCCTTCCTCTTAAATTGTTCTTTAAGATTCTGGGGCAAACCCTGATAAATTTCTTCTAAATTTTCAGAAAGAATGTTTTCTATTTCCTTAGTAATCTCTTCTTCAGTTAAAGTAACTCTAGGAGTAGCTGGTGTCTTGACCGGCGCCGCAGTCTCCACTGCTTTCTCCGTTTCTTTAAATTTTTCCCATTTTTTCTCAGGTGCACGCTCTAAAATCGGCTCAGCAACTGGTACTGGTACTTCTTGTTTTGGCGGCTTTTCAAATTTAGGAAATTCCATAAAAATAATTGTATCAAATTTATTTAAGATGTAAAGTTATTAATCAACTATAATATAATTTTCCCCTTCAATCTTTTCAATCTCAAGATTTGAAAAATTTCCTTTCTCGCTTCGCCAGACACCGTACGGTGTTTGGCTTCGCCATTCGTTTGAAAACCCCTGTTCATCCCATTTCCAAACCGCAACATAATTTCCTTTGCAATTTGGTTTTTGTGAATAATCTCCTTGGGTCACAACTAAATCATTTTTTCCGTCTCCATCAAGATCAGCAACTTTAAATTCGCAAATTGGCGCTTTAAGATTTGAAGATCTCCAAATTGGCTTTATCGTCCCATTAACAAAGTCAAAAATAAAAAAATGGTTTTTTACACTCACCTCGTCTTTCCATAAAGATATATTTATATCTAAGACTCCGTCATTGTTAGAATCAGCTAAAATAAAATCGTCAATCCACCAACGAGCTGGCGACTGCCAGATAATTCTTGCGTTTTCTGTAATTGTTAACCGGCCGTTTTCCAGGGTATAAATTTCTTGGATTGAATCATTGTCTAGATCTGCTTGTTCTTCTTTTGAAAAAACAACCTCGTTCTTCAGAGTTTCTGCATAAATTGTCGCTCTGACATCTTTTCCAAAATTATTATCGCTTTCCCAAAAATAAACATTTCTCTTTGCTAAAGGAAAATTTAATCTTGATAAAATATTTTCTGCCTCATCGTTATTAGTTGGTCTTGGCTGAGCAAAATTTTCTATTATCACCGGCAAAAAAGAAATCTTGCTAATCCCATTTTTTGTAAAATATACTTTAACTATTAATCCTTCTTTTGTTTCCTGGGACCACATTTGGTCAAAAACAAAATTCCCCAAGCTATAAAAGATGTATTTCCCCCTGTATTTTTCCATTGTTTGAACAACATGAGGGTGATGACCAATAATTAAATCAGCCCCAGCGTCAACCGCTTCATGAGCAAAATTTATTTGCGAATTATTTGGTTTGTTGACGTATTCATTTCCGGCATGCATAGAAACAATAACAAAATCAGCTTTTTGTTTAGCTTCTTTTACAGCTTTAATCATTTTTTCTTTCCGCATAAACGCTGTTCCTGAAAAAGTTTCACTTGCCTCATAGAAAGCAGGGACGACATCGCTGCTGTTGTAAGCGAGAAAAGCGAATTTTATCCCTTTTGCTTCAAGATAAACCGGCTGATTAGCTTCTTTTTCATTTTTTCCTGCGCCAACATATTTGATGCCAGCTTTTTCAAGATAGTTGAAAGTGTCTTTGAGTCCTTTCTGGCCAAAGTTTGGCGTATGATTATTGGCCAATGACAAAATAGAAAATCCGGCCTTTTTTAATGCCTCCTCAGTGCCTGGATTTGACCTAAAAATCATTTCAAGACGAGCAATTTCTCGTCCTTTAGTAATTGGCGTTTCTAGATTGCCAAAAACTAAATCCGCACTTTTAAAATAATCCCCTACTTTTAAAAAAGGATAGTTAATGTCTTTTTGTTCCTTAACCGCTCTTTCTACTCCTCGCGAATAAGAGATATCACCAACGGCAATTAAAGAAGCCTCCTCGTCTTTTAGAGGAAGCCCCTTTTTCTTTTCTAAGAAATTTAAAAATTCTTTTCCAAACCCTTCTTCGTCTTGCGGCTGATTGCTAAGAGTAATCTTATTGTCAAAAAAACGCAAATAGTATTTGCATCCTAAAAAAATAATAATAAGACCAAGAATAGAAAATAATATTATCCAAACAATTTTTTTTTGCATTTATTTCTAAAATCCTGCCATCTATTTATATTTTATAGCGCGTGTGGGACAAGAAAGCCCTTGTTCGACCGAATCTCGCCTGCCCTCCGTAGCTTTAGCGAAGGAGGGCCCCCCGAAGCTTTATCGCACGACGCTACATAGCTTTGAGCGACGTAGCGGCGTAGTAGGGGTAGCGCGTGTGGGATTTGAACCCACGATTTCCGCCGTGAGAGGGCGGCGTCCTAAACCACTAGACGAACGCGCCGTCAAATCGTGTAGCCATTATAATATCATCTTTTTCTTCTCTTGTCAAAAATTTACCGCCATGTTATAATATATTGTGGCAATATAATTTAAACTTATGAAAATCTTAAGTATTTTACAAATTATTGTTTCTGTCTCTCTTATTATTTGTGTTCTTCTGCAAGCAAGAGGCGGCGGACTTTCTTCTCTTTTCGGCGGTCGGGGCGAGGTTTATCAAACTCGCCGAGGACTGGAAAAAACCATTTTTGTCGCCACAATTGTTTTCGCTGCCCTCTTTCTTTTTCTCGGCTTTCTCCGGGTGATTCTTTAAAATATGTTTAAATTCTTTAAAAAACCATCGCCGGTTGAATTAGAGCAAGAAACAATCAAAAAACTCAGTCCAAAAAAAATCCCGAACCTAAAACAGCTTAAGTATCTTTCAAAATTTCTGACTGACAAAGAAAAAAGAACTTTGAGAATCTCTTTCTTTTTCTTTTTTCTAAGTTTAGCCCTAATTTTAACTCTTTTTCATTTTTTTCACTTAAAAGAAATTCCGATGTTTGGCGGAGAGTTTCGCGAAGGAATCGTCGGCGACCCTAAACCAGTTCTTGAACACCTAATTTATGAGGGACTCTTAAAAGAAAATGAAAATTTAGAACTTGAACTAGGTGTAGCAAAAAGTTTTAACTTAAGCGATGATAAAAAAAGCATTGAATTTTGCCTTGAAAAAACTTTCTGGCATCAGGGGAAAGAGCTTGTTTTAGATGATGTCATCTTTAATTTCAAAAAAGCTACTTCTAAAAAAATTGAGGGTTATACGGATTTAAAAATAGAAAAAATTAATGACGAGTGTCTTAAAATAAAATCCGAAGTTTTTCTTGAAGACCGCCTTTCTCTTTTTACTTTGTCTTTAAAATTAGAAGAGAATTCAAAATTAATTGGCTTAGGCCCTTATAAAATAGAAAAAATAGAATCCGGAAGTTATTCCCTTAAAAGAAATGAAAGATATCATCGAAAAGGACCATGGATTGAAAAAATCATTTTAAAAATTTATTCTGATTTTCCTGCAGCCTATGCTGCTTTAGAGAAAAAAGAAATTGATGCTTTAGGTTTCTTACCGCCGAAAGAAGTAGCTAAAACTCTAACTGGTTTTAATCTTTACTCCCCTTCTCTTCCTTATTTCACTACTTTATTTTTCAATCTCAAAAAAGAAAATCCCCTGAAAGAAAAAGAGATAAGACAAGCTTTATCTTTTCTGGTGCCTAAAGAAAAAATTTTCAAAGAAGTTCTTTTTGAAGAAGGAAAAATTTTAAACGGTTCCTCTGACAATAAAAGTGAGGCGCAAAAAATCCTTGAAAAGAAAGAGTCTCTGCCAGAAATCTCTTTAACCGTAGTTGAGGGTTCAGGTCTTTTTAAAACAGCAGAAATTATTGCGGAGGGATGGGAGGAGGCAGGGATAAAAACAAAAATTAGCACGATAAAAACTCCAGAAATTAATAAAATAATTAAAGAAGGAAATTTTGAGACCCTTCTTTTAGGTGTTTTAGAAAAAAATTTTGACCCTTATCCTTTATGGCATTCTTCACAAATAGAAACCGGACTTAATGTAAGTGGATTTAGCAATCGGAAAGTTGATGAATTATTAGAGAAATATAAACTAACAAAAGACGAGACTAAGAAAAAAGAATATTACAAAGAATTTGAAAAAATTTTAAATCAAGAAATTCCGGCTGTTTTCCTCTATACAACCAACTATATCTATTTGGTTGATAAAAAAATAAAAGGGGTTGAAATAGAAAAAATCAACTATCCGGAAGATAGATTTAATGGTATTAGCAATTGGTATTTTAAAACAAAAAGAGGGATAAAAAAATAAAGCCCCTGTGGCGGAATTGGTAGGCGCGCAGCGTTCAGGGCGCTGTCTCGGTAACGAGGTAGAGGTTCGACTCCTCTCAGGGGCACCCTACTACGCCGCTACGTCGCTCAAAGCTATGTAGCGTCGTGCGATAAAGCTTCGTAGGGCGAGATAAAAAAGTAATTTTGTTACTCGTCCGCCGTAGCTTTATAGCGAAGGCGGAGGTTCGACTCCTCTCAGGGGCACTAAAGAAAACTTTAATTCTGGCTAAATTCACAGCCGCAGTATTTTTGCCGATAAAGATGGTATTTTTTAGAAAGTTCAAGACCTTTTCTAAAAGCGTCTTGTGGTTTCAAAGAAAGCTCTCTATATTTTAAGCTGTATTTTTTAGCTAAAATTTCGGCAAAATTATTGATAAACCCCGTATCTTTGAAAAGACTAAGACTTAAGCTTGTGGCAAACTCATTAAAATGATGTTCTTTGGCAAAAGAAGCGGTTTCTGCCAAACGAAATTTAAAACATTCAAGACAGCGCTCGTCGTTTTCCGGATAATTCCCTGGTGGTTTAGTTAAATTTTGTCTAACAAAATCAAGCCATTTCCCGTGATTATATTCTCCCTCAAATAATTCCAAATTATAGATGGAAGCGATTTTTTTAACCTCTTTTAAACGTTTAAAATATTCTTTCTCGGGATAAATATTCGGATTAAAAAAATACAAAGTCAAATCTTTGGTTTTTTCAATAAATGGTAGAGAGCAAGGAGCGCAGCAGACATGTAATAAAAGCATAGACAAATTTCTAATTTCTAATTGATCTAATCTCTAGTCGACCTAATTAAACTCCAAACGGTGAAAAATTGTTGAGATTGTTCAATCGCTTCGCTTGTTTGATAACATTTTGAACATTTCGAACATTTTCAACGTCTTGAACGTTTTATTGAATAAACATTGCGTCGCCAAAAGAATAAAAGCGGTATTTTTTTTTAATTGCCTCTTGGTAGGCCTTGAAGATTAATTCTCTGGAAGCAAAGGCGGAAACCAGCAAAAGCAGAGTTGATTGCGGCAAGTGAAAATTAGTAATTAAAGCATCAACAAATTTAAATTTAAAACCCGGGCAAAGAAAAAGGTTGGTCAAACCTTTTTTTGGTTTTAAAAACCCATTTTTATCAACACAATTTTCAATAACTCTAGTGACCGTTGTTCCAACCGCAATAATTCTCTTCTTCTTTATTTTTGCTTTATTTAATCTTAAAGCAGTCTCTTTTGATAAAGAAAAATACTCTGGCTGCATTTTGTGTTTTTCAACCTCTCTGACCCTTATTGGTTCAAAGGTTCCTAAGCCAAGATGTAAGGTTAAAAATTCCATCTCTGCGCCCTTCTTTTTGATCTTAGCTAAAAGTTTTTCTGTAAAATGAAAACCAGCGGTTGGTGCGGCAACTGAACCTTTATTTTTAGCATAAACTGTCTGATAATTTTTGAAAGATGAAGGAGTTGGTTTTTTAATATATGGCGGCAAAGGGACCTGAGCTAATTTCAAAATTTCCCTTTTTAATGCTTCCCCTTTTTTATTAAAAACAATTAGATTTTCTTTCCCGCCTGCCAGAGCCTTTAGCTCAGGCCAATGGCAGGCAGATTTTATCTCACCTGACAGAGAATCAGAAAATTTAATTTTTAATGATTTTTTCAATTTTGGTTTACTGATAATTTCCCATCTCTCTGGCCAAAAAGTATAATCAAACACTGTTTTGCTTGCTGGTTTTAATAAAAGGACTTCCGCCTTGCCGCCAGTTTGGAGCTTCCTGCCAAAAAGTCTTGAATTGACAACCTCGGTGTTGTTAAAAACTAAGACATCGTTCGGACCAAAAAAATCTAAAATTTGAAAAAACTTTTTATGGATGATTTCTCCTGTTCTTCTATTTAAAATTAAAAGACGAGAATGATCTCTCGGCTCCTTAGGCTCTTGGGCGATAAATTCGGGCTTGAGATTGTAATCAAACAGAAAAATGTCCATCTTAAATTGTTATTACGAATCAAGATTGTTTTTTTAGTAAATTTATGTTATAATTATAATCTAAATATGAAAATAGACAATCTTCAAAAACTTAAAGAGAAAATTAAGGAGATAGAAAAGGAATTAAATAATTCCGGGGTTTTAAAGAACCCGGAAAAACTTAAAGATTTGTCCCGAGAGTATAAAAAATTAAAAAAAAAGGAAGAAATTTTGTCTTCTTTAGAAGAAATAGAGAAAAAAATTAAAGAGACTGAAGAAATGCTTGAAAAAGAGAAGGATAAAGAGATGATAAATTTAGCTCTCCAAGAATTGAAAAACTTGAAATTACAAAAACAAAAACTTGAAAAGGAATTGAAAACGGAAGAAATAGAAGAAAAAAACGTGATCGTAGAAATCAGAGCTGGGGCCGGCGGTAAGGAAGCATCTCTTTTTGCCGGCGATCTTTTCAGAATGTATTCCCGTTTTGCAGAAAAAAACAATTGGCAAACTCAAGTTTTTAGTTCTTCCCCTTCTTCTTTAGATGGTTTTAAAGAAATTATTTTTGGTATTAAAGGAAAAGGGGTCTTCCCTAAACTGCGTTTTGAAAGCGGTGTCCATCGAGTCCAAAGAATTCCGGTCACAGAAAAATCAGGTCGAATTCATACTTCAACTATTTCCGTAGCTGTGCTCAAAGAAGCTTCGGAAGTTGAAGTTAAAATTAAGCCTGAGGATCTAGAAATCTCAACTTTCCGGGCTTCAGGTCATGGCGGCCAAAATGTGCAAAAAGTAGAAAGCGCGGTGAGAATCCTTCACAAACCAACCGGTTTGACTGTTGTTTGTCAGGAAGAAAGATCTCAATTAAAAAATAAAGAAAGAGCGCTGAAAATTTTGCGCGCTCGGCTTTTGGCTCAAGAAACTGAGAAAAAAGAGCAAGAAATAACCCAAGAAAGAAGAGGACAAATTGGCCGGGCAATGAGAGCGGAAAAAATCAGAACTTACAATTTCCCGCAAAACAGAATTACTGACCATCGCTTTAACAAAAGCTGGCATAATTTAGAAGAAATTTTAGAAGGAGATCTTGACCCCGTGATTAACGATCTTAATCCAAATCTTACCAGGTAAAAATTTAATTTCCTGTTTTTCTAAATTATAAAATTTCAAAGGAGTTTGCTCGTCCCTTGTCCAAACTCCTTTTATTATTCCGCCATTTTTAAAAATAAAAGCTTCGCCCTCCCCTTTTAATCTGATTTTCAACCGGCCAATTTCATCAATTACTTTCATCTCTGTTTTTAAAATTACCAAATTTTGAGTTTCAAAAGGTTCTTTGCTCTTTTCTTTAAATCTAAAATAAGATTTTTTTTCTTGGCTAAATTTCCAGATAATCGGTTGCCGAGATTTAATTTCAATCAAATTAACTCCATTTTTTAAAAATTCATCTTTTTCGTATAAGAAATTTTTATTCTCTTTTATCTTTAAATTTTTATCTTGAATCGCTTTTTTGATTAAACTTTTATTTGTAAAAAGATTAAAAGGCGGCTCGCTTTCCTTATCCCGCCAAAAATAAATGCCATCAGCGGAAATTTCGTCTAAGTTGTAGACTAAATTATTTTTCTTCTTAAGGATTGTTTTGGTTTCAGGACTTCCGCCGGCGTGCACTAAAAAACCCTGATAATCTTCGGCTAATTCAATAAAATAAGACCTGACTGAGCGGATTGGCCCGATCTTTTCCGGCAAATCTTCTAAATCAAAAATAGCTAAGAATCTCATAATTTCTCCTTCAGCTGGCGCTTCATAAATTATTTTTGCCTCACAGGTCCCCTCTTCTTTTAAGCCAGGATAGTTGTCAATCATTATTGCTACTGGTAAAATTTCTTCTTTTCCGCCTTTGGCGGAAAATTCAGTCACGAGAAAATTTTGTTTTTTTATTTCCAATGCTTTCTTTTTTTCTTTCAAATAAACTAAAGAAACACTAACAAAAATTAAAGCTAAAACTAAAATCAAAATTAAAAAAATTTTTTTACTGTTCTTCATAAATTCTCGTCTTATCCATTCTTTCAATTAAAGCTCTTTGGAATTCCCTTTGCCAATGAGAAATAAAAATTAAAGAAAGTAAGAGAATAAGGATCATAATGAGCACGAATTCTAATTGGGTAAAAATTATTTTTTTTCCTCTGTTCATAAAAGTTTCGTCTGTATAAGGGTTTATAACAAATAATTTAAAGGATTTACTGGAATGCCTTTTAACCTAACTTCAAAATGAAGATGCGGGCCAGTGGAAAAATAACCGGCGCCGGCTGTGCCTGGCATGCCGCCGCTTAGGCCAATTACCTGACCGCGTCTGATATAACTTCCTTCTTCAACATTAATCTTGCTTATATGACCATATAAAGTGGAAAAGTCTTCATTGTGAATAATTAAAACATAGCTATAGCCAAGGCCGCCGTGTTTTGCTCGGGCAACATAACCTGAGGCCGCAGCTCTGACTGGCGTTCCCTGCGCTGCTCTTAAATCAATGCCGCTATGTTCGCCGATCCAGCGCCGGTAAGGATAGTCTGGGTCGTGAAAATAAGCAGTGATAACACCGCTTGGCACCGGCCAGGAGAAAATAATTTCTCCTTTTTCTTCTAAGAATTCTTCGTCCTCAAAAGTCAATCTTTCTCTGGCTTGTCTTTCCAAAGAAGCAATTTCTCTTTCAATTGTTTTCTGGTCGCTAATTGCTTGAGCTAAAAGACTTTGAAAACGCCATTCCGCACCCCGGGTCTCTTCAAGAAGTTTTGTCTGATAAAATTGCTCTGAGGTCAATTTCGTTTTCTCGCCCTCCAGTTGTTTTTGCAAAAAGGTTAATTCTCCTCTTGTATTCTGTAATTTTTTTTCTTCCTGAGTTAATTCTTCTTTTCTTCCTTCTAATCCTTCTAAAGACTTAAGGAGAGAATTTTCTAAACTATTAAGCCGGCGCTGAAAGCCCAGAACTTCAGCTAGTGAATTTGAAAGAATGACGATTTCTAAAAAACCTTTCTTGTCATTTTGATTAATCAATCTCAAAACTTCAGCAATTTCGTTTTTCTGTTCAATTATCTCTTTCTTTTTTTGTAAAATTTGAAATTGAGTGTTTTTAATCCCGAGATCAGTAATCTCAATTTCATTTTGTTTGGCTTTAATCGCTATTTTTTGTTTGTAAATCTGGTTTCCGACGATATTAAGCTCCGTCTTTAAGCTCGCGGCTTCTTTTCTTTTCTCTTCAATTTTCTGCTCGTAAATTTTCTGTTGCTCTTCAAGTTCTTTCTTTTTCTTTTGTTGTTCTTCAATCTGTTTTTGAATTTCCTTGATTTCCCTACTATAATTTGAATCAACGGCTAAAACACCGCTTCCTTGAAGAAATAGAAAAATAAGAGAAATTAAAAAGATTTTTTTTATTTTGTTTTTCATAACTTTTTTATTGCATCTTCTATTCTTTTTAGGGTTTTTTCTTTGCCTAAAATTTCCATAATTTCAAAAGGCGGCGGTGAATTTTTTTCGCCAGTTAAAGCAACCCGCAAAGGCCAGAGAAGCTCGCCTACGCCTGTTTCCTGCACTAAAGCCATTAATTTTTCTTTCAAAATTTCTAATTTAAAATCTTTAAGTTTTGAAAGAATTTCTTTTGCTTTTTCTAAATTTTCCCTAATCTCTTCTTTGCTTGTTTTTTTCCATAAAAGAAGCAACGGCTCATAATCCAGTTTTTCAACAAAAAAGAATTTCGTTAATAGAGGTAAGTCTGATATTTTTTTCATTCTCTCCTGTTCTAAAACGACAATTCTCTGAAGCCAATCAAACTTAAACTCCTTTTCCTTAACTAAATTGCTTTTAATTAAAAATGGCAGACAAAGCTGAGTTAATTCTTTTAAAGGTTTCTTTCTAATATAGTTCCCGTTCATCCAGAGGAGTTTATTTAAATCAACAATTGCTCCTTTTTTCTGAACTTGCTCTAAAGAAAAAGACTTTATCAGTTCTTCAAGAGTAAAAATTTCCTGCTCGGTGTCCGGATTCCAACCTAATAAAACAACAAAATTAATAATTGCTTCCTGAAGAAAACCCTGTTTTAGATAATCTTCCACTGCTGCTCCCTGTTCCCGCTTTGATAATTTTGAGAGGTCAGGATTAAATAAAAGAGGTAGATGAGCAAATTTTGGCGCCTCAAAACCAAGGGCCTTATAAAGCAAAAGATGTTTTGGAACTGAAGAAAGCCATTCCTCGCCTCTGATAACATGGCTAATCTTCATTAAATGGTCATCAATCACATTGGCTAAATGATAAGTCGGCCAGCCATCTGACTTTAAAAGTATTTGATCGTCTATATTTTTAAGCTCAAAAACAACTCTCCCTCTAATTAAATCATCAAACTCTATTTCCCCTTCAGGAATTTTCAATCTCACTACTTTAGGTTTTTCTTGAACTAATAAGCTCTCAACTTCTTTTTCTGATAAATTCCGGCAATGACCATCATAGCAAGGTGGCATTTTTCTTGCTTCTTGCTCCTTTCTCATTTTTTCCAGTCTTTCTTTAGAGCAAAAACAATAATAGGCCTTTCTTTTTTTTACTAATTCTTCGGTAAATCTTTGATAAATTTCAATTCTCTGTGACTGAATATACGGCCCGAATCTCCCTTTATATTTGACATTAGAAATTAGAAATTTGTCTTTTTCTAAATATGGTCCTTCGTCCCAATCAAATCCTAAATTTTCCAAAACCTCAAGCAGCTTTTCAGTCGCTTGGGGCACTAATCTCTCTCTGTCCGTGTCCTCAATTCTTAAAATCATCTGGCCCTTGTTTTTCCTGGCAAAAAGCCAGTTATAAAGAAAGGTTCTTAAACTGCCAATATGCAAGAAACCAGTGGGCGAAGGCGAAAAACGGACTCTAATTTGACTCATCTTTTTATTATATCAGAAAAATAAAAAGTAAAAAGGGTCTCTTGGCCCGGTTAGAAAGCCCGCCTGGTAATTTCAACAAAATTTGGTATTTAATTGATTTGATATATTTACTTTCTAACGGGGTTGACAATTTTGAAATTTTTGCTATGATTTAAGCATTAAAATTTAAGCAGCAAAATAAACAGATCATTAACTTCCCCGAAAGACGAAATCTTTTAGGGGAGAAAGGAGGGATAATGAAGATGGAGATTGAGAGATGGGAAATGATCTCAATCCTGGTTTTGATTTTTTTATTAATCCTAGGACTAGGATTAATGAAATGTAGGATTGAGGTCAAGAGAGGAGTCCGGCATAGTAAGACTCCTTTGGAAGAAACAATTTCCAAAGGGGTGGAGAGAGGAAATAGACCTCTCCAAAAGGATGTGAGAAGCATCCAAACGGATGTGAAAAACATCCAAACGGATGTGAAAAACATCCGCCGGCTTATAATTGCAAGGCCGGTTGCCACTCCAATGGCTGCCTCTGGTCCAACTACGGAAAAAATTAAAACAGAAACCGTAGTTGAGGGAATCGGTTTGATTGTTCCTCCTCCAGAAGGAATAGAAATAAGTAAGGTAAGTAAGGTGCAAATTGGAGGAGAGGTAATAAAACCAAGTGAGATAAAGAAAATTTATCTCACGGGAAGAAAGGGAACATA
>CAZSLY010000004.1:0-8986 GCA_964608045.1 uncultured Gammaproteobacteria bacterium
ATTAGTCGGGGTTCTGCCGGAAATGAGTTCTGACTTTTTCTAATAAGTTCCACCAGATATAATTTACAACAAAAGGTCAACATTATGCATTCAATTCATATAGAAACGAGTTAGACGAAATTTCTCAAAACTATTCATCTAAAAACGTATGAAAAAATTAATAAAAATTGTGCTAATTATCGTGGCGCTTATAGTTGCCTTAATTGTCGGAATTAATTTATACAGTTATTTGAGTAAGAGAATTGAGGTTAAAAAGTTTCCTGATTACTATCAATCTCTGGCTGAACAATGCTTGCAAAAAAGTAGTTATGAGTGTTGTATCGCATCTGTCCGTGCTATGGAAAACGGCAACTATAAGCTAATTGAAAATAACAAGTGTGAAGATGGTTTTACGCCCAACTTGATGGAATGTATTGATAGTTTCAAATGGTGCGAGCCTATAAAGAAGTAGTTTTGAGAAACATCGCACAACACCGAATATGAGGAAAAAATGAAATTCACTTTTGGATGTTTTGGACTTGAATTTTATTTTTTACCCAAATTTTTGCCACTAATATTTAAATGGACCTGTCCCTTATTTTTCTAGTATCATTAGTATCCATTAGTATATTGGCATCGATAAATTTAAAATTTAAATTTCTAAATTTTTAAAAGTGGTCGGGTAATACACCTAATTTATATGAACTGGCATTCTCTTTCTCAAGAAGAAACAATCAAAAAATTGGAAGCTAATCTTCAAGAAGGTCTAACAAATAAAGAGGCTTTAGGGCGTCTTCAAATTTACGGGCCAAATAAACTGCCTGAAGAAAAACCGCTTTCAAAGCTTAAAATCTTTCTTGGACAATTTAAAAGCCCTTTAATTTATATTTTAGTTCTGGCTGGAATCATTACTTTGTTTTTGCGAGATTTTACTGATACAATTATTATTTTTGCGGCCGTGCTTTTAAACACAGTGGTCGGATTTTTGCAAGAATATAAAGCCTCGGAGATTTTGAGAGAATTAAAAAAAATTGTTAAACACAAAGCTCGGATTTTAAGAAATAATCATTTAAAAATCATTGACTCTTCAGGTTTAGTGCCTGGCGATGTCCTGATTCTTCAACCAGGCGATAAAGTTCCGGCTGACGGGCGAATAATTAACTCTCAAAATTTAAAAATCAACGAGATGGCTTTAACTGGCGAATGGTTAGCCGCGACAAAAAAAGAAGAGCTTTTAAAAGAAGAAACGCCTCTCGCTGACCGGGATAATATGGTTTATATGGGAACAGTGGTTGAAGAAGGCCGGGGCCGGGCAGTAATTGTTGAGACCGGACTAAAAACCGAGCTTGGAAAGATCAGTTTAATGGTTAAAGAGGCAAAAGAAGAAGAAACTCCTTATCAAAAAAAATTAGCTCGCTTTTCAAAAATTATCGGGATAATCATTGGCCTAATTTGTCTTTTAATTTTTATTGAAGGAATTTTAAAAGGAGGTGAATTTATAGAAATGTTTACCGTCTCAGTGGCCGTGGCCGTAGCGGCTATTCCCGAAGGTTTGCCAATTGCCATGACGGTCATTCTGGCTTTAGGAATGCAGAGAATTTTAAAAAAACAGGGTCTGGTTAGAAAGCTGTCTTCAGCCGAAACTTTAGGCAGTACCTCGGTGATCGCGACTGACAAAACCGCCACTTTAACTGAAGGCAAAATGAAAGTTGCTCAAATTATCGGTGATAAGTTTTTAACCCTAAAAATCGGGGTTTTAACTTCTGAGGCCTTTATTGAAAACCCTGAAGAACTAAAAGAAAAATGGATTTTCCGGGGCCGGCCAACGGAAAAAGCAATACTTGAAGCAGCGATTGAGATAGGCATTAACTCAAAAAGAGAATTTGAAAAAAGGAAAATTAAAGAAATGCCTTTTAATCCAATTGATAAATACTCAGCCGCGATCTATGGTGAAGATGAAGGAAATTTTTTATATGTTTGCGGCGCGCCAGAAAAAGTCTTGGAAGCTTGCTCTTTTAAAAAAGAGGAAAAAGAAAATTTAAAAAAACAATTAGATTCTTTAGCAGAAAAAGGATTAAGGATTTTGGCTGCAGCCTACAAGATAAAAGACACAGAAAAAATAAACAATTTAATTTTTGCCGGGCTGATTATCCTAAAAGATCCTTTGAGAAAAGAGGTTAAAAAAGCAATTGAGATTTGTAAAAAAGCCGGGATTAAGCCGATTATTGTCACTGGTGATCATCGCTTAACCGCCAAAGCTGTGGCTCAAGAATTAGGTTTTAAAATCAAAGAAGAAAATATTTTAGAAGGAACTGAATTAGATAAACTAACCGAGGAAGAACTTGATAAAATCTTGAAAAAAATTAAAATTTTTGCCCGAGTGGAGCCAAAGCATAAAATAAAAATTATTAAGGCCTGGCAGAAAAAAGGAGAAGTAATTGCTATGACCGGCGACGGCATTAATGACGCGCCAGCTTTAAAACAGGCTGACATCGGCGTAGCTTTAGGCTCAGGCACTGAAGTCGCCAAAGAAGCTTCTGATTTAATTTTATTAAATGACAGCTTCTCAATTATTGAAGCGGCGATTGAAGAAGGCCGGACAATTTTGGATAATATCAGAAAAGTAATCACTTATCTGCTTTCAAGTTCTTTTACGGAGATTATTTTAGTGGGCTTCAGTATCTTAGTTGGAGCGCCCCTGCCGATCACGGCCGCTCAAATTTTATGGGTAAACTTAGTGGAAGACGGACCCCTGGCTATTGCTTTGGCTTTTGAGCCAAAAGAAAGGGATTTAATGGAGCAAAAACCCGGAGGGCACGAGATTCCTCTCCTGACTCCGGCCATGAAATTTATTATTTTTGCTGTCGGTATTGTCACTGATTTGATTCTGGTCGCTTTATTTTTCTGGCTTCTTAAACAAAATTATTCTCTTGAATATTTAAGAACAATGATTCTTATCTTACTGGCAATTGATTCAGTTTGTTATGTCTTTTGCTGCAAAAGCTTAAGAAAAAATCTCTGGCAAATTAACATTTTTTCCAATAAATATCTAATCATCGGCTGGCTAGTCGGGGTTAGCGCCCTTCTTTTAGCTATTTACCTTCCTTTTTTAAATTATCTACTCGGCACCACTCCCTTACGGCTTTCTCACTGGCCTTTAATCATCTCTTTAGGTCTTGTTAATGTCATTTTAATTGAATTTGCCAAGCGGTATTTTATTGAAAAAGCTAAAATTTAGTTTATGTTTTTTTTCTATCATCTTCTCTTTTTCGGCTGTCTTGTCTTGATTTATCTTTTCAGCGAATGGACAGTTGACAATCTTTTAAGATTGGCCAAATTCTTAAAATGGAAAAAATTTGTAGTCGCCTTCCTGATGATGGCTCTAGCCGCTTCCTTACCCAATCTTTTTGTCGGCATTAACTCAGCCTTGGCAAAAATCCCTGAGCTTTCTTTTAGCGAGATTGTTGGCGGCAATATCATTGATTTAACCTTGGCTGTTGCTTTAGCGCTTCTCTTCACCCAAGCTGGAATTGAAGCCAAGGGACGGACCTTGCAAAAAAGCGCTATTTTCACCGTGATTGTCGCTTTATTACCTTTAATCTTAATTTTTGACGGCATTCTTTCAAGAGCAGACGGGATTATTCTGATCGGTTTTTTTGTTTTTTATCTTTTTTGGATTTTTTCAAAAGAAGAAAGATTCTACAAAGTTTATAATGACTATCAATTGCCGGAAAAAGAAAAATTCAAAAATTTTCTTTCTGATTTAGGAAAATTAATCTTAGGTATTTTTCTTCTTTTGATTGCCGCAAAAGGGATTGTTATTTCCGCCCAATTTTTTGCCCAAAGCTTTAATCTCCCGTTGAGTTTAATTGGTATTTTTGTGGTTGGCGTAGGCAATATCCTGCCGGAGACCTATTTTGCCATTGCCTCAGCCAGAAAAGGTGAAACTGAGATGATTTTAGGAAACCTGATGGGCTCGGTTATTTTCCCGTCAACCTTAGTTTTAGGCATTGTGGCTTTAATTTGTCCAATCAAAATTTCAGATTTCTCGCCTTTTGTCATTGCTCGATTCTTTTTAATTATCTCTGCCTTTTTCTTTTTAATTTTTATCCGCACTGACAAACATCTAAGTAAAAAAGAGGCCTGGTCTCTTATTGGCCTCTATCTTCTCTTTGTCATCGCTGAACTTTTACTCAGAGGATAGACAATTTTTAAAAAAAGAGGTAAAATGGACATGAACCCTAAAAATGGGACTGAGAGTAAGTTTGTTTTTGGAGTCTGATTTGATTTGACCGAGATTATTAATGCGATGCTAATATACTAATGCATACTAATTATACAAATAAAGAATAATAGTAGGACATTTTTCTATTAGTATCATTAGTATTAATTCGTATATTAGCATCGGTTTAAAACTATCTCAGCCAGTATAAACCAAATTATTTACAGCAAAAATCTGTTCCACTTTAGGGGTTTACTTCAAATTAACTATGAAAACCAATAAAATTTTAGGTTTAATTCTGGTTTTGGTTGGGGTCATCATCATTCTCGCGGTTTTATATCATTCCTTTGCCATTTTCACCGGTAAAAAAGAAGCGCCGGAAATTTTTAAAACGCCGGTTTCCCAAACTGAGGAAAGGCCAGACCTAATGCAAAAGGAAATGGAAAAAGCAATCGGGGAACAAATTCAAAAAATGCTGCCAGCTGACAGTTTAGAAAAGCTGCTTAATCTTATCAGCTGGTCGGTTCTGGCTGGTATCCTGATTTTTGGCGGCGCTCAAATTTCAAGCATCGGAACTAAACTTTTAAAAAGCTAATTTTGCCGAATTAAATCCTTCTAAAATTAAACCCCCTGATGAAAATCAGAGGGCTTAATTTTTTTACGAATTGGTTAGCGTCTTTCTCTCATCGGTCTGGCAAGATCAATTTTAATGACTCTGCCATCAAACTCTTTATCATTTAACATCTCAATTGCCTTTTTCGCTTCTTCTTCTGAGCTCATTTCCACAAAACCGAAACCGCGAGATCTACCAGTCATCTTATCCATAATCACTTTGGCTGAGGTGACATTTCCTGCTTGAGAGAAATAATCCCTTAAGCTGTCATCATCAGTCTTGAAAGAGAGACCACCAACATAAAGCTTGTTTTCCATTTTAAAGAAACAATATTTATATATTATTAAAGGCCGACCTGTGTCAGCCTGACCTTATAAATAAAGACAAAGCCGACTTGCCCTCTTAGAAAGCTCGCCTCCAAAGCTTTAACAAAACTCTGAAAACAACAAACATCAATAAACTACTTTCTATGCGGGGCTCACCCTTAACAAAAGTAGTATAGCACCCCCTAAAGACTTGTCAAGTCTTTTTATTTATGCTATGATACTAATTATGAATGAAGAGATTAAAATTCCGGGCGGCAAAGAATTAATTGATGCTCTAGCGTCTTTAAAAGAAGCAGGGATTGAAAAGAAAATGAAGGTCGCTGATTTTGGCTGCGGCCGACGCGGTTATTTTAGTCTACAAGCCGCTAAGCTCGTTGGTCCAAACGGCGCAGTTTACGCAATTGATATCCTGCCCTCAGCTTTGAAAAGCGTAGAAAGTTTGGCTAATCTTTTTAATATCAGCAACCTGAAAACCATCTGGGCAAACTTGGAAATTGAGGAAAGTACTAAACTACCTAACGAAAGTATGGATTTAGTTTTGCTTAATAATGTGCTTTTTCAAACTAAAAATCATAATGTGATTTTAAAAGAAGCTAAAAGAATCCTCAAAAAAGGAAGCAATTTACTTTTAACTGAATGGGAAAAAAAAGAAACACCCTTCGGCCCTAAAGAAAAAATTGAAAAAGAAGAAGCTAAGAAAAAAGCAGAAGCAGTCGGTTTAGTTTTTGAAAAAGAATTTAAACCGGGGCCTTATCATTATTCTCTGGTTTTTAAAAAATGAATTTAAGACAAAAACTCGATCTATGGAAAAAAATATTTTAGAGTTAATTGAGCAAATTTGTCGGGAAAGAAAAATTCCCAAGGAAAAAGTTCTTGAAGTTTTAGAATATGCTTTAGCCGCTGCTTTTCGCAAAGATTTTGGCGAAAAAGGACAGAATTTAAAAGCAGAATTTTCACCAGAGACAGGGAAAACCAAAATTTTTGAGATTAAAACCGTGGTCTCTGATCTAGAAGAAGGAGGAGAAGGAAAAAAAGAAGGAGAAGAAGAAAAAAAATTTAATCCTAAAGCAGAAATTGAAATTTCCAAAGCAAAGGAGCTCTATCCTGATAAAAAATTAGAAATCAACAGTGAAATTAAAACCGAGATTCCAATTCCCGCGGCTTTTGGCCGGATTGCTGCCCAGACTGCGAAACAGGTCATTGTCCAAAGATTAAAAGAAATAGAAAGAAATATTATTTATGAAAAGTTTAAAGAAAAAGAAGGAACTGTAGTTGAAGGAACAGTTCAAAAAATGTCTGGTCCTTTAGTTTTAATGAATATTGACAATGTGACCGCTACTCTACCGCCGGAAGAACAAATTGAAGGAGAGAAATATCTATCGGGTACGCGGCTAAAATTTTATATTTTATCAGTAGCCGAGACCAAAAAAGAGCCACAGGTTCTTCTTTCAAGACGAAATACAGAAATCCTTAAACATTTATTTATCTCTGAGGTGCCGGAAATTGCTTCCGGTAGCGTAGAAATTAAAAAAATCGTTAGAGAGCCAGGCGTAAGGTCAAAGGTTGCGGTCTTCACCAAAGAAAAAAGATTAGACCCTGTCGGCGCGGTGATTGGTCAAAGAGGAATTAGAATTCAGACCGTTGCTTCAGCTTTAAATAACGAAAGAATTGATGTGATTGAATATAAAGAAGAGCCGCTAAAATTTGTCGCTAATGCTCTTTCACCGGCAAAAGTTATTAGTGTCGAAATCGACGAGGATAATAAAAACGCCAAAGTCCTGCTTTCAAAAGACCAAATGGCTTTAGCCATTGGTAAAAGGGGGTTGAATCTTCATTTAGCCTCGGAACTCTCTGGTTATAGAATTGAGCTGGTTCAACAAGAAGCGGAAAAACTTACTGAAAAAAAACTGGAAGTAAAAAAAGAAGAAAAAAATGAAGCTTGAAATTAAAAAATTACCAAAAAATCTTTTAGAGACAAGGGTCTCTTTTATCTTCGAAGAAATAAAGCCATTTTATGAAAAAGCCCTACAAAAAATAGCGGCTTCATTTTCTTTAGAAGGCTGGAGAAAGGGGAAAGTACCAGAAGATTTAATCAAAAAAGAAGTTGGTGATTATAAAATTATGGAAGAAACCATTCCCTTGCTTTTAGAGGAAAAATATCCGGAAATTTTAAAAACTCTTAATGAAAAAATTAAATTTGACCCAGTTTCCGGTCCGGTATTCCAAGTTGAAAAACTAGCGCCAGAAAATGAATTAGTTTTAAGAATTACTTTTGCCTTAATGCCAAAAGTGAAACTGACTAATTATAAAAAAATCAAAATCAAGGAAGAAAGACCAAAAATGAGTGAAGAAGAAATTAAAAAGGTTCTAGAAGGCTTGCAAGAAAAAAAAGCAAAACAAGTTAGAAAAAAATCAGAAGCGAAACTTGGCGATCTTTTAAAGATTGATCTTGAGCTGTCAAATCAAGGCGTTGTCTTAGAAAACGGAAGCCAAAAAGATTTTTCTCTGATTTTAGGCAAAGAATATCTTTTAAAAGAGATGTCTGAAAATTTAATTGGCAGCCGAGATGGAGAAACAAAAGAATTTAGTCTTGATTATCCGGAAAATTATCCTGACCAGAGGCTCCAGGGCAAAAAAATAGATTTTAAAGTGAAAATTAAAGAAATTTTTGAGTTAATTCCGCCAGCGCTTGATAATTTCTTCGCTAAAAGTTTTAATTTTGGAAGTTTAGAAGAGATGAAAAAACAAATTGAAAAAAATATTTTATCTGATAAAGAAAGAAAAATCGAAGAAAAATTTGAACTTAAAATAGTAGAAGAAATTATTAAACAATCAGAGTTTGAAGAAATCCCTTCTCCTTTATTGGAAAAAGAAATTTTAAAAATGATTTTAGAACTCAAAGAATCAGCTAAAACTATGTTCGGTTTAGAATTTGATGATTATTTAAAAATGATTAAAAAAACAGAAGAGGAGCTAAAAAAGGAAATACTGCCCCAAGCTGAAGAAAGAGTTAAAGCTGCTTTAATTATCAGGGAGATTGCCCTAAAAGAAAAAATTAAAGCGGGAGAAGATGAACTAAATTCGGAAAAAGAAAAAATTAGGGAAAATTTGAAAGAAAATTTTAAAGAAACACCAGAGCTTGAAAATTACTTAGAAAACATAATTATTAGCAGAAAAACTATTAATTTTTTAAAGTCTCTTCAATGATTTTAGGAATTATCTCAGACACTCATGACAATATTCCTAATTTAGAAAAAACCCTCGCTTGGCTTAGAACTGAAGGCATTTCTTTAATTATTCACTGCGGCGACCTTTGCGCGCCGTCAATTTTAACAAAAGTTTTAGTACCTAATTTTCCCGGCGAGATTCATCTTGTTCATGGAAATGTTGGAGACAGAGAATTGTTGTCTAAAAAAACACAAGAATTTAAAAATGTTAAACTTCACGGAGATTTTGGTGAGCTTAAGATAAATGGCAAAAAAATCGCTTTTGTTCATCAGCCCAAGGAAGGCAAGAAATTGGCAATTTCCGGTCTTTATGATTTAGTTTTCTATGGCCACACTCATAAACCATGGATAGAAAAAATAAAAACTAAACAAGGTCAGAGTCAAAAAGTCGTTTATTTGGTTAATCCCGGCAATTTGGCTGGTCTGTTCTATAAAGCTACTTTTGCTATTTATAATACAGAAACTGACAAGTTAGAATTAAAAATTTTAGAAACTCTAAATTGACAAACTCATCAAAGAGGTTAAAATAAAAGTTTGCGGGTGTAGTACAACGGTCAGTACATGACATTGCCAATGTCAAGAAGAGGGTTCGATTCCCTTCACCCGCTCCCTACTACGC
>CAZSLY010000004.1:9086-16169 GCA_964608045.1 uncultured Gammaproteobacteria bacterium
GGGTTCGATTCCCTTCACCCGCTCCCTACTACGCCGCTACGTCGCCCAAAGCTATGTAGCGTCGGGCGATAAAGCTTCGGGGGGCGAGTCGCCCGCTTTTTATAAAGTCCTTTATGAAAAAACTAGAAAATTTAGAAAAAAAACTAAAAGTTAAATTTAAAAATAAAAAATTGCTTAAACAAGCTTTAATTCACAGCTCTTATCTTAAAGAACATCCCGAAGAAATTGAAGACAATGAAAGGTTAGAATTCTTGGGCGACGCGGTTTTAAATTTTATTGTCAGCAGCCTTCTTTTTAGAATAGTTAAAAAACCAGAAGGAGAGCTAACAATTCTTAAAACAAATTTAGTTAATAAAAAAAATCTTTTTGAGTTAGCTCTTGAGCTTGGGCTTGACAAATATCTTTTTGTTTCTCCTTCTGTCAAACTGAAAGGAGAAACCAAAGAATATCTTCTCGCCAATGCTTATGAGGCCTTAGCTGGCTCTCTTTTTTTAGATCAAGGCCTTTCCGCAGTTAGAAAAGTTCTGGAGAAAAAAATGGCGGCAAAGATTTCCGCCATAATCGGATCCGCTGAAGGCGGAAAAAATCCAAAAAATAAGCTTCAAGAAATTACTCAGGAAAGATATAAAATTTTGCCTATCTATCGAGTTCTTAAAGAAGAAGGACCAGCGCATCAGAAAGTTTTTACGGTCGGAGTTTTTTTAAATCAAAAAGAAATTGCTCGAGCGAAGGAAAAAAGTAAAAAAATGGCAGAAATCAAAACAGCTGAGAAAGCGATTAAAAAATTTCAATGATTTTCGTATGTATTTAGACAGGGTAGAAATCACTGGTTTTAAATCTTTCGCCGAAAAAACAACTTTGGTTTTTCCGAAACCAAAAAATCACGGTTTTGGTATTACGGCAATTGTCGGTCCAAATGGCTCCGGCAAATCAAATATTATTGATGCGACTGCCTGGGCAATGGGTGAACAAAGTCTAAAAACTTTAAGAAGTAGAAGTTTTGAAAATATTATTTTTGCTTCAGCGAAAAGGAAGTTTCGTACGGCAGAAGTTAATTTATGCTTTTCTAACGATGAAGGAGAACCAATTTTTACTGTTAGCCGGAGATTGTTAAGAAGTGGTGAAAATGAATATCTAATTAACAAAGACCGGGTTAAATTGACTGATGTTCTTTTTCTCTTAGCCCAGAATCATTTTGGTCAAAAAAGCTATGCCTTGGTTAATCAAGGAATGACCGATGCTGTGCTTCGCTCTTCTCAAGAAGAAAGAGAAACCTTTTTTAATGAGGCAACCGGAGTTGAGCAATATATTCTTAAACGAGACCAATCTTTTAAAAAAATTAACAAAACTCAAAAAAATTTAGACGAAGCTTTGATTGCTTTGCGGGAATTAACCCCTCATCTTAACTCCCTTAAACGACAGATGAATAAACTTAAAAAAAGAAAAGAGATAGAAACAGAGTTGCGGAATCAAGAAGAATCTTTCTATTCTCAGTTATGGTTTGATCTTAAAAAACAAATGGATGAGTGGCAAAAAAAATTAGAAAAAAAATTAATAGAGAAAAACGAAATCGAAAAAGTTTTCCGAAATTTTAAATCAAAAATTGAGGCATTCTCTAAAGAGGAATTGAACAAAACCTATCTTGAAAAACAAAAAAAATATGAAGAATTATTAAACTTAAAAAATGATTATTTAAGAAATGAGGCATTCCTAGAAGCAGAAATCAAAGAATTAGAAAAGAAGGCAAAAAAGAAGGGACAGGTTGAAATCATACGAAACGTTAAAGAAATTCTTGAAGGATTAAAGGAAATAAAAAATCTTTTTTTGAAAATAGAGGAGGTAAAAGAAATTTCAAAGATTAATGAGCTAATTCAAAGAGGAAAATCTAAATTAGAAGATCTAATTAACTGTTTCAGGGAGTCAAAAGAAGAAGTTAATTTAGATAATCTTTACCAACAAGTGGAAGAGGTTAAAAACAAAATTATTTCTTTAAATAAGGAGCTTGAAAAAAATAGTCAGGAATTAGGCAAATTTTTGGAAGAGGAAAAAACAAAAAGAGAAAAAATTGTTAAAGAACAAAAAGAAATTGAAAATTTTCAAAATCAATTTAATCTCATTAGCAGCGAGGTTAATGAAATAAAAATTGAATTAGCTAAATTAGAAACAAAAAAAGACGATTTAGAAAAGGAAATTATTGAAGAGCTAGGCGGGACAAATAATCTAAAAGAAGAAATAAAAATAACGGCTTCTTTTGAAGAAATTAAAAGGATAAAACGGCAGCTAGAAATTATTGGCGGCATTGATAAAGATGTGGAGAAGGAATACGCGAGTTTAAACGAAAGGTTTAATTTTCTCTCAACCCAAACAGCTGACCTTAAAAAAAGCGTTGCTTCTTTAAAAGAAATTGTTTCTCGTCTTGATCTAAATATAAAAAAACAGTTCCAGAAAAATTTTGCGAAAATTAACGAGGAATTTAGCAATTTTTTTAAAATCCTCTTTAACGGCGGCGAGGCAAAAGTAAAATTCACCCTGTTAAATCCTCGCTTGGCGAGGTATTCACCAGAGGCGAATAATTTAGTAGGACTAAAAGAAAAAGAATTAGCTGAAGGGGAACCTGAAGAAGAAGAAATCGGACAAAAATTTAATTTTGAAATTATTGCTCAACCGCCAGGGAAAAAAATAAGAAATATTGAGATGCTCTCCGGCGGCGAAAAAACCTTAACCTCCTTGAGTCTTATCTGCGCAATTATTGCTATCAATAAACCGCCGTTTGTTATCTTAGATGAAGCAGACGCGGCTTTGGATGAAAAAAATTCTGACAATTTTGCCAGAATCATTAAAGAATTATCTTCAAAAACTCAGCTTATTTTAATTACTCATAATCCAGTCATTATGGAAATTGTTGAGGTTTTATACGGCGCTTCAATGGATAAAGAGGGAGTGACAAAACTTGTTTCTTTAAAACTTGAATAACCCTGTTAAATCCCGCCAAGCAGGAATTTCACCAAAGGCGAAATTATTTAACAGGGTAAACCTATTCGGTTGCTAAAGGAGCAAGAACTTCTTTTAAATTATTGAAATCTTCCAGGACATAACCTAAACCGTAAATTACGCTTCGGCAAGGCTCAGCCGCTAAATGAACTGGGGTTTTTATTTCTTTTTCCACCATTTTTTTGAAACCATCAAGCAAGGAAACGCCGCCCGAAAGAACCAAACCTCTTTCATAAATATCAGCGACTAATTCTGCTGGAGTTGACTCAATTGTTTCTCGAATATTTTGAATGATTAATTTTATTTGAGGCAGAATCGCGGTCTTAATTTCTTCAGCTTCTAAAATAATTTCTCTAGGCAAGCCGGTAGCTAAATCTTTCCCTTTGACCTTCGCCTCTTGCGGCTTCTCGGCTAAAACCGAGCCTATTTTTATTTTTACTTCTTCAGCCGTGCTTTTGCCTAAAAGGACTCCATATTTGTCTCTTGTATAATTAATAATTGATTGGTCAAAATTCTCGCCGCCAATTTTCAAAGAGCGCCAAGAGACAATACCGGATAAAGAAACAACCGCAATCTCTGTTAAGCCAGCTCCTGCTTCCACAATTAAAGAAGCAGTCGGCTCTTTAATCGGCAGTTTACAGCCAATTCCCGCGGCCACCGGTCTCTCCACTAAAAAAACTTTTCTTGCCCCAACCTGCCACATAATATCTTCTAGAGACTTTTTTTCAACTTCGGTAATTTCTTCAGGCAAACTGGTAAAAATTTTTGGTCTTAAACTATAAAAAGTAGTTCTAAAAATTTTTTCAAGCAAATTTTTAACTAATTTCTCGGCAATTTCAAAATCAACAACAATTCCATGACCAATTGGTCTACTAATCAGAATATGAGGAGGCGTCTTGCCTTCCATTTTTAAAGCAGAATCACCTAAAGCAATAATCTGGTCGGACCTTGTATTAATCGCCAGAACAGTTGGCTCGTCAATCAAAACTCCCTTACCTTTAAGATAAACTCTGGTTCTCGAGGTGCCTAAATCAATCGCTACTTCAGCTTGGGAAAAAAGTCTAAAAAGTTTAAACATAATCCTCTAAAATAATTTTTAATTTTCAATGACCAATTTTCAATAAATTTTCAATGATTTAATCGTCAATTGAAAATTGAGAGATTAATAATTGCTTGAAAATTGATAATTGATAATTTATAGCCATTGTGATAGAAATTAAAATTCAAGCAATCTCTATGATATTAAATCTTGCAATTTTATTAGCCTCATCTTTTTCTTCCCCCTCTCTTTATATTCTATCATATCTTTTGTTTTTTGGCTAATAATTAATCTCCTGTAAATACCAATTAAATCAGCGTCTTTGAGTTTTTCTCCTGGTGAGATAGAGCGGTCATCAAAAAGGACTTCTTTGCCATTTTTAATTAAGGCCTGGTAGACCTTTAAAGTCTCTTTGTCTCTTTCAAAAGATAAAAGATGATAATCAAAAGGAGAAAGTTTTTTCGGCCAGATAATACCATTCTCATCATGAGAAGTTTCAACCACCGTAGAAATAATCCGCGGTAAACCTAAGCCGTAACAACCCATAACTAAAAATTTCTTTTTGCCCTTTTGATCAACAAAGGTAGCATTGAGCTTCTGACTGTATAGACTACCAAGCTCAAAAAGATGACCAATCTCAATTGTGTTTTTAAGTTCTAATTTTGCCTGACAAACAGGACATTTTTCTTTTCCTTCCCCTAGTTCAATGTTTGCTCCCCAGCCGCAATTCCTACAAAACAAAATTTTATCCTCGCCAGTTTCAGCGAGAACCATAAATTCCTGAGATTTTTCACCGCCAATTGAACCAGAATGAGCTTTAACAGCGACTGCTTTTAACTCGCAAGATGTAAAAATTTTCTGGTAAGCCCCCTCCACTTCTCTATAAAAATTTTTTAAATCAGCCTCAGATTGATGAAAACTGTATAAATCTTTCATAAAAAATTCTTTGGTCCGCAAGAGTCCGCCAGAAGTTCTTATTTCGTTTCTAAATTTAATTTGAATCTGATAAAGAGCTTGAGGCAGGTCTTTATAGGAAAAAATATGGTCCTTGACAAGTTCGGTAATCACTTCTTCATGGGTTGAGCCAAGTCCAAACCATTTATTATGTCTGTCTTTGAGCTTAAAAAGAGGGGGGTCCATTGTCTCCCAGCGATTGGTTTTTTTCCATAAATCAGCCGGAATTAAAACTGGCAAAAAAACTTCCTGACAACCTATGGCATTAAGCTCATCTCTAATAAGATTTTCCAATTTTTTGTAAACCCGCCAGCCTAAAGGAAGAAAACAAAAAACACCAGCCGTAAGCGGCCTGATAAAACCAGCTCTTAATAGAAGTTGATGACTTGTAGTCGTCGCTTCTTTAGGAATTGTTTTTGAAGTTTTAGTTAATAATTGACTTTGAAGCATATGCCAAAATTATTTAATTTTTTAAGTATTTATACGCAAAAAAATTAACTATAATTTTGCGCACCCGGTTAAATAATTTCGCCTTTGGCGAAATTCCCGCTTCGCGGGATTTAACCGGGTAAAGGTTTTCTAGATAAATTTTCTTGCCCCCGCCAAAGCGGGGTTGAAAATTTATAGAAAACGCTTTAAAAAAATCCTATAATTTCTTTAGCCGTGATAATAATCATTAATGAAACCAAAAAGAAAAAACCAAGATTAATAGCTACGGCTTCAAATTCTGGTTTTAAAGGCTTTTTTCTTAAACCCTCAATTAAAGAAGTTAAAACCCGAAAGCCATCCAGGGCGGGGAAAGGAATCAGCTGGCAAAGACCTAAAGCTAAAGAAAGAATGCCTAAAAGCTGCAAAAAATAAGCAAAACCAGCAAAGGCGGCTTGCGAGATCAGAGCAGTCATTCCCACTGGACCAACAACCTCTTTTAAGACTGCGGCCTTGCCAAGAAAAACACTTTTAAAAAACAAGCTAATGCCTAAAATTAATTGCCAACTTAAAAAAATCGTGGTTTTCAAACCTTTGGCTAAAGATTGAAAAAATGGATAGCGGACAATTGCCACTTTAGCTGGAGTAATGCCAATCGCTCCTTTTTCTTCTTCAAGACCAGGATAAATTTCTTTTTGACTTAGAACTTTAACTTTCTTTTCAAGAATTTCTTCTTTTCTCTTTAAGGTTAAAACAATTTCTTCGCCTTTGTGCTTGTGAACTTCCTCCAAAACTTCATCGACTGAAGAAATTGGTTTATTGTTTAAAGATAAAATAAGATCACCTAATTTAATCCCTGCCTTAGCGGCTGGCGAAGAAGGCATAACCATCACGACTTTAATTTCTTCCTTTTTAATAATCTTGCCTCCTTCTTCTTCGGGAAGCTGGGGCGTGCCAGAAAAAAAACAAAGGGAAAAAACTAAAAAAGCTAAGATAATATTGCTTAAACCGCCGGCTAAAGAAACAAAAGCTTTTTTCTGCCATTTTTGAGCACTGAAACTGTCTTTTTCCTTCCCGCCAACTTCTCCTTTCAATTGATTAAAACCGCCAAAAGGAATTAAATTTAAAGAATAAATAGTGTTTTTTGAATCTTTTGGAACTTTCTTGCCCCAAAAAAATAAAAATTTATTATCTTTTTTACTCAAACCAAAAAGACGCGGCGGATAACCAATGCCAAATTCTTCAACTTTAACGCCTGAAAGTTTAGCGCTGCAAAAATGGCCGAGTTCATGAAAAAAAACCAAAACACTTAAAGCAATAATCGCCAAAAGAATACTCATATGCCAAAATTATTTAAAAATTTAACCTGCCCGCTGCTGCCTCACCATATTTAAGTTTATAAGTGAAAATAGAAAAATAATTCGTCTTTTAAATTAAATAGTTTTGGCAGGTTTTGGCAGGCGGGGACGTAGTCGCAAAATTTTTTACTAATTTTTTGCGCACCCGGTTAAATAGCGGCTTCGCCGCTCCTCCGCCGAAGGCGGAGGATTTAACCGGGTAAAAGTTTTCTAGATAAATTTTTTACGACTTCGTCTTGAAAATTTATAGAAAACTCTTTAGGCTCTTAATGGCTTCAGGAATAAGGGGCAAAAGAATCTTGCCAAATCTTAAAA
>CAZSLY010000005.1:0-14169 GCA_964608045.1 uncultured Gammaproteobacteria bacterium
CAAAACCGCTGCTTTGCCACTAAGCTAAGGAGGCAAATTTTAGCGGGTTGTTCTGCCTACCACTCTTTAGCTACTCAGGTCTAGACAAAAGTTCTGATAAAGAAATATTGCGATTAAGTTTTTCCCATTGGGGCAGTTCTTCTAAACTTTTAATTCCTAAATTTTTCATAAAATCAAGACTGGCCAGATACAATTTTTTAGAATTTTCTTCTTTTTCCGTAATTAGTCCTTTAACTAAAAGATGGCGCAAAATAATAGAACAATTAACCCCTCTTAATTCTGAAATTTCTTCTTCGGTAATCGGACCTCGATAGGCGATAACAGAAAGAGTTTCCAAAGCAGCTGGAGTCAATTCTTTATTAATCTCTATTTTTAGAAAATTTTTAATCAATTCTGTATTTTGAAGAGAGGTTGTCATTTCTATTTCTTCTCCATTATCAAGGATCCTGATGCCTTTAGATTCTTCGGCATATTCAGCAATCAAGTTTTTAATTTCTTCATTTATTTCTTCTTGACTAACCTTTAAAAAATTAGCTAATTCCTTTTTCTTTAAAGGCCGCTGAGTAATAAAAAGCAGACTCTCAATTTTTGATTTTGATTCAGCTGACATATTTTTGAATAGTAATTTCGCCAAAAAGCTTTTTCTGCTTTAAGAAAATCCTTTTTTCTTTAAGCAGATTTAAAACTGCTAAAAAAATAAAAATTTTTTCTATCTTTTCTTTAGAGATTAGGAGATTATCTAAATTTAAAGATGAATGTTTGTCTAATAAACTAATAAGTTCTGTAATTTTCTCTTTCAAAGAAAAAGCTCTTTTTCTTAAAACTTTCTTCTCTTCCGGCAAGGGCAGTCTTTTTAAAAAATTTTCAAAAGCTATCTTTAAGCTCCTGGCATTAATTTTTATTTTAACAGAAAAATTTTTTAAAAGATAGTTTGGTATTTTTTCTCGAGAAAAAGAGTACTGCTTGCCTCTAAAAATTTTCCAGATTTTTTTTGAGATTAGAAAATAATGCTGATAAATTCTCAATCTCTCTACCAAACCCTCTTCTTCTTGTTCAAGTCCTGGCAAAAGTAAACTTGATTTAATCAAAAGTAATCTGACCATTACCTCTAAAAAATCAACCAGTTCTTCCGGCTCTATTTCTTTTGCGATTTTTAAATGCTCAAGAAATTCTTCTGTAATAGTTGCTAAAGAAACCTCAGTAATATCAAATTTTTCTTTTTCAATTAATTTTAAAAGAAGGTCAAGCGGTCCTTCAAAACTTGAAATTTTAATCTGATACATACCCGCCTAAGTTTTTAATAAATAATAGATAATTCTTTGTTTTTTAAATTTTTTAAGATATAAAGATAAAACATAAAAAAATAAATGTTAAAAATTTAGGCGGGCATAAAATAAAGTGTTCCGCTTTATTTTTTTTCTGATGTAAATTGACCTTCCTCCGGTTTCTCCATTTTGATGAGATCGCTAATCTTAATTTTTAATGACTCCGCGTAACTGCCGGCTCGAACAATAATCTTTTTGACTTTCTTCAAACTTTTATCCAGACAGACATCCAGCTTAAACAAAGAACCAAATGGCGGCACTGTACCTGGCTTAACTTTAAAAATTTTCTTCATCAAATTTTCTTTGATTAAACTGAGCTTCTTTGCTTTGAAAATTTTTTTTAATTTCGGAAAATCAACCTGTCTTGAAGCGGGCAAAACTAACAAAAAATAATCTTTATCTGTTTTAACGATCAAAGTCTTGGCTATCTCATTCAACTTCTTTTTCAAAGTAGCGGCTAAATCATAAGATGTATAAACTATCTTATGTTTGAGTATTTCGTACTTTATCTTGTTTTTCGCAAGATAATTGAGGATTTTTTTAGGAATCATAGATTTAAAATTAAAGTTATAAAATTTTTTTAGTATATACTTTTATTTTCTGGTTCTTTACAATAAACAACAGAGAATGGTGGGCTTAGTAGGAATCGAACCTACGCTCTCGTCGATGTCAACGACACGTTTTACCATTAAACTATAAGCCCGATTATTTTATTATTTCTTTACAGAAAAAACCGGCGAGGGATAACAATCTTCTTTGGATAGATACATTAGCGCATCTTAATACACATACTCCTTTATAATATGGGAAGGTCTTGGAACCAATTGTCCTTTTATCAAAGGTTACTTGTTTAAAATTATTTAAAGATAATTTAAGTTCTCTAGCCCAAAAACGTTTTATCTTTTCAGGATTTTGATCTGCTCTTAAATGTAATTCGCATCTTGTCTTTTTAGTATCAAAATTATATATTTTTTTTAAACAAGATAAAAAAAATTTTAAGATTAATGGTTCAGAACTACCTATGCTAGTTTCAATAGTTCTTTTGCTCCCTTCACCAAGATAAAGGATAGCCAACGCAAGCTCGAGAATGTATTTATTTTTTGTATTTATATTTTCGAGAGTGTGAAGTGCTTGTAATTTCGCTTCTTCAATTCTTCGTCGTTTCTGTTCGTTATGCCACAAAACTGCTTTTTTACGCGCAGCGATTAAGGCAATATTTGAATTTTGTAGTAGTTTTTTCTTTTGTGCTTGAGTGAGTTTAACTTTTCTAAACCAACCACTAAGAGTAGAACGAGCTATTCCATATCGCCGTTCAATTGTATTCATCGAAAACCCTTGTTTACGCAGTTTGATTACTTTATCTTTTAATTCGTACCATCTTGATCTCATGTACCTATTATATCATCAGTAGTACTAATTGACAAAAAACTTATCCACAATTTTAGTATATACTACCAACTGCGCTAAGTGCCCTCTTTGTCTTATTTTACAAATTTTACAAAAATTGTCAACAAAAAAGCTATTTAAAATAGCTTAAGGTGATGGCCGGCGAAAGTGCGCGTGGAAGGAGTCGAACCTTCTACTTTCCCCTTATCAGAGGGACGTTCTACCGTTGAACTACACGCGCCTAAAGGGCAGGACGTTTTGCCAGTCTCAGCCAGAGGCTGAAACTACGCCCTAACGACGCACCAAAGATTTATATTTTTCTTTGTTTAAAGAGCAGTAGAGTCCTTCTTCAAAACTAATTTCACCAGCGGAGACAAGATCTGCTAAATAGCGGTCCAAAGAAATAGCACCATCAACTCCTAATTCTAAAATACCATTAAGCTGATTGATTTTGTTTTCTAAAATCAGATTTCTAATCGCTGCGCTTCCTGGCAAAATTTCTAGAGCCCTAACCCGACCAGTGCCGGCAATACGTCTGACAAGACGAGTGGCAATAATCCCGCCTAAATTAGCTGAGAGTAAATAACGGATTGAATCTTTCTTTTCTGCAGGGAAAAAGTTAATAATCCGGTTAATAGTTTTAATAGTGGATTCCGCATTGAAAATGGTAAAAACTAAAGTTCCAGCTTCAGCTAAACTAAAAAGTTCTTCAATCAATTCTGCCTCCTGACAAGAAGAAATCATAGCCACATCAATACTTCTTCTTTCTAAATGAGCAATGCCATCTTTAAAAGAAAGAACATCTTTACCAACTTCTCTTTGTTCAATAACGCTCTTTTGAGCAACTAATTTATATCTGATCGGCTGCTCTAAGGTGGCAATAAATCTTTCCTGATTTTTGTTAATGTAATCAAGCAAAGAAGCAGCTAAAGTTGAGCGACCAGCATCTCGCGGACCAACAATAAAAACAACACCCTGGGAAAGATGGGTAAAATCTTTAACGATTGAAGGCATGCCAGCTTTTTCTAAATCTTCAAGCCCGCGGCTCAAAATCTTAAAAGAAAGAGAAAGTTGTCCTTTTTCATAAGTAAAACGAGCTTCTAAGCTCCCGATTTTCCCTACTTCTTTAACAATAATAAGATGCCTTTCTTCTTCAAGCTTCTTTTTTTCAAAAGGATTAAGCAAAGAATCGGTTATTTCTTCAATTAAAGAAAGAGCCAAAATTTCTTCTTTAACCAAAGGCATAATCTGACCATAGATTCTTAAAAATGGAACCTGACCAGGAAAAAAATAAATTTCCGTTGCCTTTTGTTCAGCCGCAGTTTCTGTTAATCTGTTTAAAACTAAATCTGAACGAGTAGACATATGCCAAAAAAATTAAAATTTTAGAGTTGAAAATGAATAAAATTTTATTAATTTTTTGAGTGCCCAGCACTTTTTGAAAGTGCTGGGTAAAGGTTTTGTCGCTGAAATTTGTTCAGCTAACGCCTCCAAATTTCAGACAAAACGCTTTACTCTCTGGCTGCTCTTAAAACTTCTTCTAAGGTGGTAGTTCCTTCTAGTGCTTTAAGATAACCATTTTCAAGCATCGTAACCATTTTTTGTCTTTTGGCTTCCTTTTCTAGATCATCAATTTTATAATCACCAGTAATAATGCTCTGCATTTCCGGAGTAATTTCCAAAATTTCATGAACCGCGGTTCTTCCTTTATAACCTTCTTGCAGGCAATAGGCGCAACCAGTGCCTCGATAAAACTTTAATTTCCCTGTTTTTTTATCAGTATATTTATCTAAATTGACATTAAAATGAGGTCTTTTAAAAGCCTCCCGCACTTCTTTTTCTGTTTCTTCCGGCAGAAAAATTTGCTGTTTGCAACGTTCGCAAATTTTCCTGACCAGTCTTTGAGCAATAACTAAATTTAAACAAGAAGCAATTAAAAATGATTCTGCTTTCATATCAATCAAACGTGGAATCGCACCTAAAGCGTTATTTGTATGCAGGGTTGAGAGAACCAAGTGTCCGGTTAAAGCAGCGTGAATCGCCAATTCCACAGTTTCATTATCACGAACCTCACCGACCATAATAATATCCGGGTCTTGTCTCACAAAAGAACGAATGCCAGAGGCAAAAGTATAACCAATCTCTGGTCTGGCTTGCGATTGATTAATCCCCTCAATTTGATATTCAATCGGGTCTTCTAAGGTCAAAATATTAACTTCAGTCCGATTAAGCATCTTAAGGCAAGTGTAAAGGGTGGTTGTTTTCCCGCAGCCAGTTGGACCAGTAACGAGCATCATTCCATGGGGTTCTTCTAAATTTTTTTTAATAATCTCAACTGATTTTTTCTCAAAACCAAGATTTTCTAAAGTGAAATCCATTTTTGAAGGATCAAGAACTCTTAAACCAACTTTTTCCGTGCCTAAAAGAGGTAAAGTAGAAACTCTTAAATCTATCTGCCTGCCGGAAATAATAGTTCTGATTCTCCCATCCTGAGGGATTCTTGTTTCATCAAGCCTTAAATTTGCCATCACCTTAACCCGAGAGACCAAAGCTGAATGAAGATGACCGGGTAAAACAGCCCGATCATACAAAATACCGTCAATTCTAAAACGAATTCTGCTTTTACCCATATAAGGTTCAATATGAATATCTGAAGCATCATTATCAGCCGCATATTTCAAAAAAGAAGCAATTAGTCTGGCCACTGGCGCACCTTTTTCTTCCTCAATAGTCGGCGGTAAAGGCATGCCGCTGGCTGGCGCAAAACGAACATCTGCTGCTTCAGATGCTTCACGTAACTCTTCAGTAAAACCAGTATATTGAGAGAGAATATTTTTAAAAACAGACCTGGTGATTACGCAATAGGAAAGCTTTAATTTTTTTTGCCTGGCAATAAAAGCAACTGCTTCTCTGGCTTTAAAATCGGCCGGGTTGATCATTGCTGTTTTTAAAGTATCTTCAGACTTTTCAATTGCTGCTACTTTATAATTTTCCGCAATTTCTTGAGGAATAATTTTTAAAATTTCATCCTTAACTTTTTGGCCATAAAAATCAAAATAAGGAACTTTAAAAACTTCTGCTTTTGCTTTAGCAACATCAATCTCAGGCACTAAACGCCTCTCTTCTAAAATTTCATCAGGTAAAAGTCCGGTTCGTTTCGCATCTTCAATAATTTCTTTAACTTTTTCTTGAGAAATTTTTCCTTGCTTTAGAAGATAATCTATCACTGGTGCTTTTGTTTCTTCTTTTAAGGGCATACTAAAAAATAACTTATAACTAATAACTTATAACCTATAACCTAAAACTCAAAACGCAAAAATTTGAAATTAGAAATTAGAATAAAAAGGGGTTTGGTTTTCCTTTTGGCTCAGCTTTAAGGCCTTCAATAGATTTCATTTCTTTAAATCGTGGGTCGCCTAAAATCTCGCCAAACTTAGAAATTGAAGGTAGGGTCTGCGCTTCATAAAGAGGTTTTTTGATTTTAATCTTTTCAGCCGTAAAAGCAGGAGTTTTAAAAAAGAAAATCAAAGCTAAAATATTAGCTAAAATCACAATTAAAAGAATAGAAACGCCAATGTAAAAACCAAGATTTTTCTCTTCCATAAAATTTATTTATTCTTGATAGTATGTTTTTAAAGTAAGATTAAAACTTGCCTGGTCTTCGGGAAAACTTAAATCAGTGATGTCCATAATCGGCAAATTATTCTCAACCGCTTTTAGGAATCTCTTCATCATCTCATAAGAACTGTTGGTTAAACCCAAACTAATAGTGGTTGTCCCTTTTTCAGAATTAATAGAAAAACTTTGAATTCTTAAATCTTGCTCCTTGATCAATTGATGAATCTGATTTAGGACATCAGGCAGGTTCGGACTGCTGCCAATAACCATATTAAGTTTTTCTAATTCCTTTTCTGAAATTTTATCAGTTTCTTCTTTTAAAGTTTTTAAATTTTTAAGGTATTCTTTTTCTTTTTCTAAATTTTTTTCATAATAGCTTAGATCCAAACTGCCGCCGCTTTTTTCCATCTCTCTTCTAACCTTAAAAATATATTGATAAGAAAAGAATATTAAAATCAAAGCAGCGCCTAAAATTAAAGCCCAATTGAATCTCGCAATCAGATGATGATACCAGCGCGCAGTAAAAACTTTTGGTTTTAATTTAGCCATAATTTACTTTTTAAAAAAGAAAACATCCGGTTTGAGCGTGATTTCTAAACTGAAAGTCACCGCCTCACCGCCAACATTAATATTGCTGACATCAACCTTTTCAATAAATTCCCCGGCTTCTTGAAGGGCAATAATCTGACGACCAACTGACGGCAAATCTTTAGCCTGAGCATTAAGATGAATTGAGCCGCTCACGTTCGCAGAAAAACCTCTGAAAAAAACTTCGGGAATAGTATGTTTTTCTAAAAGTTTGAAAAAATTTGTCCAGTAAAGATGATTAACCAAAACTTTTTGCGCTTTGCCAAACTTTGCTTCAATACCAGCAATTTTTTGTTTAACTCCTTCTAATGGTTCAATTTCTTTTTCCACTGCTTCAATTTCGACTTGAATTTTATTAATTTTTTCTACTGAATTTTCAAGATTCTTATTAGTCCACCACCAAATCAAAGTAAAAGCTAAAAGCATAAGCGTCATTGAGATTAAAAAAATCAGAGTCTGCTTTCTGACCATTCGCGGTAAAATCACAATCTTTGAAGGAGCCAAGCTGATTTCCGGTAAATCTTTTTTTTCTTCCTCGATTTTAGGCAAGGTCCATTCTTCTTCTAATTTTACTTTTTTCGGCTTCTCTTCTCTTGGTTTTGGTTTTTCCTTGGAAACAAAAATTTCTTCTGGTCTTTTAAATTCAAAAATCGGCCTTTTTTCAGGTTCTTTAACTGGCTCTACTTTTGAAATTTCCATCCGGGGCAAAGGCGGCGAAGGCGGTGGTGGTGGCGGCGAAGGAATAATTTTTGGTTTAACCGGCTCAACCGGCTCAGAAGGAGGAGAAGGAGGAGAAAGCGGCATCTCGGGTTTGCTCATTTTTATCTCCTCTTTTTCTTCTTTCTCTTTCTTTTTTTCTTCTTTTCTTAATTCTTCTGGCACTAAATTAATCATCATATACCAAAAAATTTAAAAAATTAGAAAGATTTTGTAGATAAAATTTCTACGCCTCAGAGCTTGAAATTTTATACAAAACTATTATACCATCTATTCTAATTCTCTCAAGGCCAAACCAATGGCCACGGCAAAACGAGGCGCAACCTCAACTAAAGCTGGCTTGAGCTCCAAAGGATAAGCAATTCTTGAGAAAGGGTCACCAACAAAAACCTTGAGATTAATTATTTTTTCTAAATACTTATCAAAATTTGGCAAATAAGCAGAACCACCTGAGAGCACAATTTTTTCAACATTTTTTTTAGTTTGAGACTGATAAAGATTAAGCGAATAATTAATTTCATCAATCACCGGCTTCATTAAAGTTTCAATTAATTTAGGAACCTTGCTCTCGCCCGACATGCCAACATCTCTTTTAAACTGATCAGCTCTTTTAAAATCAACACCTAAACTATTAGCAATTGCTCTGGTCAAGGTCACGCCACCAACATCAATGCTCCGATTTAGGACCGGAATTCCTTTTTCCACGACAATAATATCAGTGCTGACCGCGCTAGCATCAACAATCATCACTGGCTGTGGATCTTTACCAACCAAAGATCTGGCTAAAGCAAAAGCTTCTGTTTCTAAAGCTGAAATTCTTAATTCAGCCTCTTTAAAAACATCAACGTATTTCTTAACCAATTCCTTAGAAGCGACGGTTAAAAGAATTCTATATTTCTCTGTTCTATCAACTTTAACTTTCTCAATTATTTTCCAATCTAAAATTACCTCTTCAAGCGGCAGAGGAATAAATTTTTTTGCTTCCCATTTAATCGCCTCGCGTAATTCTTTGTCTTTCATCACTGGAATCATAATTGTTGAATTGAAAACTGAAAAATTTGGTAAGGCGCTAATTACATCAAAACTTGAAACACCGGCAGACTGGCAAAGTTTTTTTAAAAGAGAAGCAACGCGAGAAACTGCTTCTTCTTGCTTTTCAGCTAAACGCAAGTCGTCTTCTGATGACCTTTCCGCGTAACCATAAGTAGAAAGCGTTGGAATTTTGCCTTTTTTATAAAGTTCAACTAACTTAATGCTGGTTGAGCCCAAATCAATGCCTAAATACTTTTTTGGTTTGCCAAACATGATATAATTAGATTATAAATATAATTATAACTTAATCTTTAAAGAAAGCAAGAAAAAATGAAAATTTTAAAAAAAATCAATGATTTTCTTTTTCCCTTAAATTGTCTTGGCTGCGGGGTTAAAGATACTTTTTTATGCGATTCCTGCTTTAGAAAATTGACTCGCTTAGAAGATTTCTGTCCTTTCTGTTTGATGCCTTCCTTATACGGAGCAACCTGTCGCCATTGTCAAAAAAAGCATTCTCTTGACGGCGCTTTCGTTGCTTTAAACTACTCGCAACCTTTAGTTAAAAAATTAATCAAAAAAACTAAATATCAGCCTTATCTTTTCCCTTTGCTGTCTAATCTCACTGAGGCTCTGACAGAAAAAATCAAAAAAAGCAATTTTTTAAAAAACCCGGGAAAATTTATTCTCCTGCCAATTCCTTTAACTTCAAAAAAGAATGCGCAAAGAGGTTATAATCAAACAGAAATTATCGCGGAAAAACTTAAAAATGATCTTGGCCTTCTACTTGACCTTAAAACTTTAAAAAAACAAAAAGAAACTAGAGCTCAATCACAACTTAATTTAAGAGAAAGAAGAAAAAATGTCAATGATTGTTTTAAAATAACAAGAGAGGTCAAAGGTAAAAATTTTATTTTAGTTGATGATCTTATCACCAGCGGCTCAACCCTTGATGAAGCAGCCAAAGTTTTAAAAATGAAAGGCGCTTACAAAGTCTGGGCTTTTGTTTTAGGACGCAATCTGGAAAGCAAATAAACACCAACAAAAATCAAGGCTAAAGAAAGATATTGAGAAAAATATAAATTGAAGAAAATTGGCTGATTATCAATCCGTAAAAATTCAATGAAAAATCTGCCTAAAGGATAAAGAAAAAGATAAAAAGAAAAAATCTGGCCAGGAACTCTTTTTGCCGACTCTTTTCTTTCTAAAATCATTAGAATCAAAAAAACACCAAAATTCCAAAAAGATTCGTACAAAAAACAAGGATGATAAAAATTTCCATTGATTGGTATTCCCCAAGGTAGATCAGTTGGCAAACCAAAAAGCTCGCGATTAAAATAATTGCCAAAGCGACCAATTGCCTGACCTAAAATTAAAGCCGGAACAATTAGATCAAGCAAGGAAAGGTAAAAAATTTGATGTTTCCTGGCATAAAAATAAAGAACCAATAAACCAGCTAAAACCGCGCCATAAATCCCCAATCCTCCTTGCCAAACTTTAAAAATTTCTAAAGGATGAGAAAAAAAATAGCCGGGGAAAAGCAAAAGATAATAAATTCTTGCCCCCAAGAGTCCGAAAATTAAAAGATAAAAACTTAAATCAAAAATTTTCTTTTTTTCTAAACCATAAGCTCGGCTTCGTTTCAAAACTAAAAACAAACCTAAAAGAAAACCTGAAACTATAAAAAGGCCGTACCAATGAACTTTTAAAAGTCCCAAATTAAAAGCAATTGGCGAAGGCCTAAAGGTATGCAAAAAACTCATAAATTCTCAATCAATTTTCCTAAAGATAAAATCAAATCTTCTCTTAGACGTTGACCGATAATTTGCAAACCAACTGGCAAGCCGTTTATCTCTTCAAGAGGTAAAGAGATGGCTGGCAAACCAGCTAAATTTACGGGAAGAGTAAAAATATCTGACAAATACATTTGCAAAGGATCGTCTATTTTTTCTCCAATCTTAAAAGCAGGGCTGGGGCTGGTCGGCGTGAGGAGACAATCAACTTTTTTAAAAACTTTATCAAAATCCTGTTTAATTAAAGTTCTGACTTTTTGCGCTTTGAGATAATAAGCATCATAATAGCCAGCTGATAAACCATAAACCCCTAAAAGAATTCTGCGCTTCACTTCTTCGCCAAAACCGGAAGTTCTTGTTTTTAAATAAGTATCAAGTAAATCTTTGGCTTCCTCTCTAAATCCATATCTAAGACCATCAAACCTTGATAAATTAGCTGAGGCCTCAGCGGACATAATTAAATAATAACAAGGTAAGGCAAGCTCTGTGTGCGGTAAACTCACTTTTTTTATTTTTACTCCTTTTTCTTCTAAATTAAATATGGTTTTTTCAATAATTTCTTTAACTCCTTTATCTAATCCCCTGACAAAATACTCCTCTGGAATCCCAATTTTAAAATCAGCTATTTTTTTCTCTTTTATTAATGAAGAGAAAGGAAAATCTAAACTCGTAGAATCTTTTTCGTCTTGGCCAGCGATTACTTTTAAAAGTAAGGCCGCGTCCTCAATTGTTTGCGTTATTGGTCCAATTTGATCTAAAGAAGAAGCCAGAGCAATTAAACCAAAACGGGAGACAAGGCCATAGGTTGGTTTCAAGCCAACAACTCCGCAAAAACTAGCTGGCTGCCTGAGAGAGCCGCCAGTATCAGAACCTAAAGTAGCCGCACACATTCTTGCTGCCACTGCAGCAGCTGAACCACCTGAGGAACCGCCAGGCACTTTCTCTAAATTATGAGGGTTTTTACACGGGCCGAAATAAGAAGTTTCGGTTGAAGAACCCATAGCAAACTCATCCATATTTGTTTTGCCTAAAAAAATCGCGCCTGCTTCTTTTAATTTCTTAATCACTGTTGCCTCATAAGTGGCTTTGTAATTTGAAAGAATTTTTGAACCAGCGGTGCAAAGAACATCTTCAATTAAAATATTGTCTTTAATGGCTAAAGGAGCTCCAGCCAAAGGACCGACATCCTCTCCTCTCTTGATTCTTTCATCAATTTTTTGTGCTCTTTCTTCTGCTTCTTCTTTCATCACCGTAATAAAAGCATTAATCTGCGGATTTTTTTTTTCAATCCTTTCTAAATATTCTTTCGTCAATTCTAAACTTGAGAATTTTTTCTCTTTGATTCCTTCAACTATCTTTGTTAAATTAAGTTTTTCTAAATCCATATTAAAATTATTTTTCAATTATGAGCATTGCTTTTTGACCTTTTAAAATTATCTCCGCCGCTTCGTCTTTCTGAATTTTTTGGCCAAATTCAAGCGGCCGGCCAAGACCAGCCGGCCAATCGTAAATTGAAGAAAAAAGATTTTCAGAAGAAAAACGAAAGTCTTTACCTTTTTTAGTGCCTGGGTCATTGGTAATTATTCCCTTTTCTTTGCCGTCAAATCCTTTAATCAAAAGCATGTGATAAACCGGTCCTGGCTGCCGGTAATAGGGATTTGAAAGCAACCGGCCAGCACAAGGAACAATGACAATTTTTTCTTGGCTCAATTCTTTTTTTATTTCTTCTAAGCTTTCAAAATTATAGACGACTTTAACTTTGTTAATCCCAAAATATTCTTCGGCCATTTCCTTCATTTTTTCAATTGGCAAATCAAAATGGCCGCCCCATTTTTTTTCCTGCCAAACAACTGAATTTAAAATTTCTTTCTCCATTTTCTCAGGGGTTAACTTCTCGTTTTCTAGCCAGTATTTAGCCATAATCAAAACTGCTTCTTCACAGGCTTCATTATGAAGCTCGTCCCATAAAGCATAAGGCGACTGAGGCGCAAAAGGAATCTCAAGATAAACCTTCTTCTTAAGAGTTTTAACGTCAGATGTGGTCGTTAAATTTATCTGCTCAACGAGTTTATCCGCAGAAGAAGCAGGCTCTTCTTCACCAACTTTAATCTGAGGTTGACCTGAAGGGTTGACAGCTACTTCTTGTTTTGGCGACGGCAAAAAAAAATAATAATTAAAACCAAAAACAAAAGCAATCACAATTAAAAGGATGATAATTTTTTGGAAAAACTTGAATTTCATTTATTGCTATTTGGGTAAATATATTTCTTTATTTTTCTGATGCTCTTCATGAGTCCGGCTAAAAATAGTCCGCCCCTCGCCACCGGCTAAAAAATAATTGTAATCAGTTTTTAAAGGATAAATCGCTGCTTTAATTGACTCAAATCCTGGATTGCAAATTGGTCCTGGCGGAAGCCCCTTGTAAAGATAAGTATTATAAGGAGAATCAATTCGCGTTTCCTCTAAAGAAAGAATTCTTTTAGTCTCGCCTAAAAGATAATTAACCGTCGCGCAGGACTCGAGCTTTCTATCTTCCTCAATCCTTTTTAAAAAAATACCGGCCACAATTCTACGGTCAAGTTCATTAGCCGCTTCTTTTTCCACCAAAGAAGCCAAAATTACTACTTCAACAATTGTTTTCTCCTGTTTTTTAATTTCTTCTTTTTCTTTTTCAGTTTTCTTCTCAAAATTATCAAGCATTTTTCTTAAAATTTCTTCGGCAGTTGTTTTTTTATAAACTCGGTAAGTATCCGGAAAAAGATAACCCTGTAAAAACTCGTATTTTCCCTCTTTAATAATTTTTTCCTCAGCCTCTTTAAACTCCTCTTCATTTTTAATTAATCCCTTCTCTATTAAATACTTAGCGATTTCTTTATTAGTCCAACCTTCAATAATTAAAATTTTTTCTTCTTGAGAAATTTCACTGGTTAAAATCTCAAGCATCCCTTTAAAGCTTAATTTTTTATCTAATTCATATTCACCAGGGTAAAATTTTTTCCAAGCATTTTTGAACAAAGCATAAAGCTCAAAAAAAACCTTATTTTCAATCACTCCTTCCTTTTTAAGTTTTTCCGCAATTTTTTTAACCCCCTCTCCTTTTTCTACTTTCAAAGTTATTTTTTCTTCCGAAATTTCCTTGGTTTCTTCCTTTTTTGTTCCTAGATTCTCATCATAAAGACCCCGTCCTGAGGGATTAAACTTGAAATAAAAAAAGAGGATTAAAATGACAATTAAGATATAGCCTAAGGTCACCGCAATTTTTTTCATATTTTTATTGTCTATTTTTTTCCTTTTTTGTTAAAAACTCTTTTAAAAAATTATAGGCTTCTTCATCTGTCTTTACCCGCTTTGACAATTGTTCTTCTCTTAAAAGAGATAAAAGCCTGCCAATCAGAGGACCAGCTTCAAGAGAAAATTTTTTCATAATTTCGTTGCCGGCTAAAAGAGGTTGGGGCGCCTCTTTTTTAGAAGCGCTTAATTTTTTAATTTCTTCAATTCTTTGCTTCATCTTGTAAAAATTGGTAAAATCCGGCTTTTCTCCTAAAGGAATTGAAGCCATAATATCAGCATAACCAAGCTTTAAAAGATCTTCTCCTTTAAAGTAATGATGGAAAAAATATTTTTCAATGGTCCTCGCTCTGATTTTTTCTATATCTTGATTGACAAAAATCATATGGTTTCTGACCAGCCAGGCAAGTCTTTTTGAATCAACC
>CAZSLY010000006.1:0-12870 GCA_964608045.1 uncultured Gammaproteobacteria bacterium
GGAGGCGGGAGCGTAGGCGGACTACCTTATAGCCACGTTCACCCTCCTGCACATAGCTGCCTCCTTCGCCCCGCTCAGCGGGGCTACGAAGGCCGAGTCGGAGGGCGGTTTAATCCTTGCGGACTAAACCGTCTCTGTTCGCACCTCTGCCGATTTCGTTCGAGCGAAGCGAGACTACGAAATCGAGCACCCGCCGAAGCTTAAAAAAGCGTAGGCGGGTTGTCCTCCTTCGCTAAGGCGACAGAGGACGCTCAATTTTGTAACCACTCGTCTTCACTCGTGGACAAAATTGGCGAAGGGTATTACCCTTTACCATTTTCCTCTTTTTCACCTTTCTGGTGGAAGAGAAGACATAAGTGTTCGGACTTTCCTCCCCGCTCTTTTAAAAAGGGCAGGGCAGTCGCTAACTTAACCCAGGCGATCTATATCTTAACAAAAAGAGTAAAAAAGTCAACCTCTCTTTTACTTTTCTCTAAAAATGTTAAAATTAATCTATGCGAAAAACCGAGTTATTTTATACCTCAATTCTCCTGCCGCTTGACTATTTTGTTTTAATTTTATCTGGCCTTTTGGTTTATTATCTGAGATTTGAGACTTTAGTTGAATTGAGACCGGTGATTTATCAATTGCCGTTTTTAAAATATTTGATTTTAATTTTAATTAATGCCACTATTTGGCTTGGTATTTTTGCTTTAGTTGGCCTTTATACCTTGAAAGAAAAAAGACGACTTTCACAAGAGATTGCTCATATTTTTATTGGCTGTTCTGCCGGGACAATGATTATTGTTCTTTTTATTTTTTTTAGCCAGCAGTTGTTTTCCTCGCGGTTTTTGGTTTTAGCTAATTGGCTGGTAGCAATTGTTTTTTTAAGTTTGGCTCATTTTTTTATTAATTTAGTCAAAGTTAATTCTTATAAAAAAGGAAGAGGGCTTGAGACGGTTATTGTTTTTGGTCAGGGAGGAGAAACAGAAAAAATTATTTCTATTTTAAAAAACAAAAAAGAATTTGGTTACGAGGTTTTAGGCCATTATCTTAAGGCTGATGAACTTGTTAAAGATTGGCAGTCAAGGGCCCGGGAAATTTCCCAGATTATCCAAACCGACCCCGGTCTTGGCAAAGAAGAGAATCTGAAATTAATTGAGTTTTGCAACGAACATCAGATTATCTTTAGATATATCACTGATTTATTTGGCGCCATTTCATCAAATGTCAGAACCGAGTATTTGGCTGATATGCCGGTGATTGAAATTCAGCGGACCGCTCTTCAGGGTTGGGGCAGGGTCTATAAAAGAGTTTTTGATTTTGTTTTTGCGAGTTTAAGTTTTCTTTTACTTTTACCTTTATTTTCCTACCTGAGCTTAGTTATTAGACTTGATTCTGAGGGACCGGTTTTTGTTCCTTTAAAAAGAATAGGGGAGAGAGGTAAGATTTTTAAACTTCTTAAATTTCGTTCAATGGTTAAAGAAGCAGGAAAAATGAAAAAAGAACTATTTCAATATAATGAACGTCAAGATGGCGTTCTTTTTAAAATAGCAAATGATCCGCGAATAACCCGTTTTGGGAGATTTTTAAGAAAATGGAGTCTTGATGAATTGCCGCAGCTTATTAATATTATTAAAGGAGAAATGAGTTTAGTCGGACCAAGACCTCATGAGCCGGAAGAAGTTTCCAAATATGAGAAGCATCATAAACAACTTTTAACTATTAAGCCGGGCTTAACCGGGCTCGCTCAAATTTCCGGCCGTTCTGGCTTGTCTTTTGAGCAAGAGGCAAGACTTGATATCTATTATATTGAAAATTGGTCTTTAGGTTTTGATTTTGAAATTTTAATTAAAACTATTAGAGTTGTTCTCTCTAAAAAAGGAGCTGTTTAATTATGGCTAATCAACAGAAAATTTTACTTTCTTCTAAAGTAATTGATATTTCCACTGGCTATCCCCGGATTGTTGCTTTGTCGGAAGTTGATGCCGTAAGGTATGGCATTAAGGCCGGTGATGTTTTGCGTTTAAAATGGAGGAATCATTCAACTTATGTGACGGTTGATTTAACCACCACTTTGGTTAAACCGGGTCAGGTTGGTCTTTTTAAAGAAATAGAAAAATATTATAAAATTAAAGATAATGAACTGATAGAATTCGAATTGGTTGGTCATCCTGCTTCTTTAAACGCGATTCAAAAAAAGCTCCTGAATAAAAAATTAACTTATAAAGAAGTCTACAGTCTAATTGACGATATAGCCAAATATAAAGTTGACGATGTGGCGACTGCTTTTTTTGTTTCTGCTTTTTTCTTTAAAAAGCCTTCGTCAGAAGAAGTTTATTTTCTAACCAAAGCGATGGCGGAGACCGGTTACCTTTTTAATTTTGAAGGCAAGGTGGTTGATAAACACTCAACCGGCGGTTTGCCGGGCAATCGGGTGACTCCGATTATTTTGGGAATTGTTAGCAGTTTAGGACTTCAGATGCCGAAAACTTCTTCGCGGGCCGTGACTTCAGCCGCTGGCACTGCTGACACCTTTGAAGTGTTGGCGCCGGTGACTTTTAAAGCCAAACAAGTGGAGAAATTAATAAAAAAACACCGCGCCTGTCTTGTTTGGGGCTCGCAGGAAATCGCGCCGGCTGATGATCGGATTATTAGGATTGCTTATCATCTGACCATTGAGCCTTATTCCAAAATGGTTGTCAGTATCATGGCAAAAAAAGTAGCCCTAGGAATTAAGTATTTGATCATTGATATCCCAGTTAATAAAACCGCCAAGATTACTAGTTTAGAAATGGCAAAAAAAATTAAATCTCTTTTTCTTTATCTGGCCAAAAAATTTAAAATTAAAATAAAGGTCTCCATTAATTTTGATAAAGACCCGGTTGGCCAGGGAATCGGTCCGAGCTTGGAGGCCAGAGATATTTTAAGAGTGCTACAGCAAAAAGAAAATCGCCCTCTGGATTTAGAAAAGAAATCTTTAGAATTAGCTGGCGGCTTATTGGAATTAGCAGCCAAAGCAGAGAAGGGGCAGGGCAAGAAAATAGCCGGAGAAGTTTTGAAATCCTGTCAAGCCTTTAGAAAAATACAAGAAATTATTAAAGCCCAAGGAGGCAATCCTTTAATTGATTCTGAAAAAATTGAGCAAGGAAAGTTTCTTTTTAAAATTAAAGCTAATAAAACTGGAAAGATAAAAATGATTCAGAATAGAAATTTGGTGGAGATTTGCCGTTTGCTCGGCGCTCCTTTTATCAAAAAAGCTGGTATTTATCTTAATAAATCAGTTGGCGACAGGATAAAAAAAGGAGAGACCTTGTTCACTCTTCACACGGTCTCTCAGCTGAGAATGGATTTGGCTAAAGAAGGATTAAAGAAATTAAAAGTTTATTTTATTAGTTAAAGTTTGAAATTAACCACTAAATAGCCAACGCCGAAAGGACCTTCATAGGAAAGAATTTCTGGCTGATAATTAACTTCGTCAAGCAAACCCAAAAGGATTAAAAGAGAGCGCAAGCCGCATTCGCCAGCCTCTTCAGTCAGACTATAGTCAAAGCCAACAATTTGTTTAATCGCTTTTTTTCTTAGGTATTTAATCAGATGTTCATCAAAAATTCTTCCAGAAGGAGAGTAGCCAGCTGGAGCGTCAAAGGTTAGTCGGTGGGAGAGGTCGCCGGAAGCGATAAAGGCAATTTTTTTATTTGAAGAAAAAATTAGCTCTTTCAGGGCTTTGCCAAACTCAAAATGAGTCTTATAATCAAGAAAAGAGTAAGAAATTGGCAAAAGAGAAAAATTTTCCAATTGATTGGTTAAATAGTATAAAGGGACAAGACATCCGTGGTCAAGTTCTTTTTGAGTAACAATACTAATTGGAAAAGTTTTTGAAAGTTCTCTTCTTATATAATAAGCAAAATCAGGGTTACCTTTAAATTCTAATTTGGTGGTAAAATCTCCAAAGGCCTCAAAATTTCCCTGGTATTTCGGCGATAGATTCAAGACAAAGGCCTCAGGTAAAATTAAACCATGAGGAGAAACAATAAGGGAAAGGTCTGGTTTAATTTTTAAAATTTCTTGATTTAACTTCTTAGCCGCATTAATTGTTTTTTTAACCAATTTTAAATTTTCCTTGCCAACTCCTGGAATAATAATTGGCGGATGAGGAAAAAAACAAGCAAAAGAGAGCATAAGTTATAGGTTATAAGTTATTTTGAAGAGTGATGGTTTTTCCCAAAGGAAGGAGAGCCGAGACTTTTTCCGGGATTTCAATAATTGCTTCCCATTCATAACCTAAGGCCTCAAAAACATCAGCTGATAAAATCGGCATTTTTTTCTCTTGCGAAACAAGAAAAACCGCTGATTCAGGCGCTATTTTTATCAGAGTTCCGTCTTTTAATTTTAATGGTTCGCCCGGCTCAAATTTTGCCAATTCTTCTGATTCTATTTTAATAATGGTTTCATAAGGAAAGTTAATTTGGAGAATTGTTTTATCTATTAAGGGATATTTGATTTCGTCTTTGACATAATAAACCCCTTTTGTTTTCTTATCCTGGAGCAGGGCGCCGGCCGGATAAGGACTTCTGATTGGTTTTCCTTCAAGATAAATTTCCAAATCTTTTTCTTCAACTTTAATAACTTCTTCCGGGTGAAAGCCAATTTTTTTAAACATTTCTTCTGTAATCGGTCTTTTTTCCTGACCAACCAAAAGATAAAGGTTATTTTTTTCTGTTTTGACCAGAGAATAATTCGGGAACTTCATTGGTTCGCCTTTTTCATATTTTTCTAAATCTTTTAAAGCCACTTCTTCTACTTGTTTAAATCTGTAGCTGGTTAAGAAAACATTTTTTGAATAAAAAGGCCGACGTTTGTTATTTTGGATTAACCAGACGCCGTTTTCCCCCCTGAGGCGAACTAATTTTCCTTCTAAATTATTTTTTTGATAAGGCAGGGCAAACCAATTTTTCCAGATGGTGAAGAAGAGTTTATTACCTGCTATATGAGGAGTATAATTGTATAAAGCAGCGGTTGCTTGATTAATGGGAGAAACTTTTGTTTTATCAATTAGATATTCTTCGCCTGCTTTGAATCTAAATTCCCAGGGATGGTCAAGGAAAAAACGCAGCCGCCAGGCAGCCCGATCAATCTGCTTGGCAAAACTTTTGAATGCTTTTACCGGATCGCGGCCATCATAGCAGCCAAAACCAGCTGCCCAGTTGTATTGATCTTCGGATGGCGAAGGATGGGTGATCAAGGTTTTTTCTTTCTGGAGAATAGTTAAAAGAACAGCCGGGTTAATTAAGTATTTTTGACTGGCATTAAAAATAATTTCTGAAGCCAGTTTCTTTTTACCGTCTAAATCTAGAGCTTGATAATTTTTAATTCCGCCGCCTTTTTTCTCAAGAAATAATTGAATTTCTTCCTGGCTTAAAAATTGATGATTAGTTAAATCATGATCTGAAAGAATAAAATTAGGGTTAAAATAACTTTGAGCCCTAATTTTTATAGGAAGAAAGATTAAAAAAAGAATTGAAATAATTTGAAGTAAATTTTGTCTATTTAACATTTGAATGTTTGTATATATTCGTCCAGATTTGTTAAGTTTAGGTATATGACGGGCAGGTAAATTTGTTGATTATTTTATTTAATCACAATTTGCTCGTTTTTAACTTCAACGCGGCAGGTTTTACCTTCAATAATTTTGCCGCTGATAATTTTTAAAGCCAAAGGATCTAAAATTTGTTTTTGAATTACTCGCTTTAGGGGTCTAGCACCGTAATGGGGATCAAAACCAATCTCCGCAATTTTTTCTTTAGCTTTTTCATTGATTTTAAGCTCAATATCCTTTTCTTCCAATCTTTTAATCACTTTTTTAATTTGCAAATCAACGATTTTTTTAATTTCTTCTTTTGTTAAAGCATTAAAGACAATAGTTTCATCTACCCGATTAAGAAATTCCGGCTTCAAGGTCTGTTTTAAAGCAGATAGGACTTTTTCTTTGACTTTAGAACCTTGAGCCTCTTTTTCTTCTTCAGAGGTAAAACCAATTTCTTTCTTTTTTGCGTAATCATATAAGAAGTCACTGCCGATGTTTGAGGTCATAATAATAATCGTATTTTTGAAATTAACCATTCTACCTTTGGCATCAGTTAAGCGGCCGTTATCCATTACCTGAAGGAGGATATTTAAAACATCTGGATGCGCCTTTTCAATTTCATCAAACAAGATTACGCTGTAAGGTCGGTGTTTGATAAGTTCAGTCAACTGTCCGCCTTCTTCATAACCGACGTAACCAGGCGGTGAACCAATCATTTTAGCCACCGTATGGCCTTCCATATATTCAGACATATCAAGTCTAATTAAGGACTTCTCGTCAGCAAACATAAATTCAGCCAAGGCCCGGGCTAATTCAGTTTTACCAACTCCGGTTGGTCCTAAAAAGATAAAAGAAGCGATTGGTTTATCTTCCTCAGAAATTCCAGCCCTTGATCTTCTAATGGCATTAGCCACGGCTTTAACTGCTTCTTCCTGATTGATAAATCTTTGGTGGATTTCTTCTTCCATTTTTGCCAGTTTCTCGCTTTCTTCTTCAAGCATTCTTGTTACCGGCACGCCAGTCCAGCGGGAAACAACGATCGCCACGTCCTCGGGTGTGATTTCTTCTTTTAAGAGTCGTTTATCTTTTTGAATTTGAGAAAGCTCTCTTTCCACATTTTTTATTTTTTTCTCCAGTAAAGGAACTTTTCCGTATTTTATTTCCGCTACTTTTTCTAAACTTCCTTCGCGACCGGCTATTTCCGCTTTTTCGCGCAAGCGGCTTATTTCCTCTTTCATTTGTTTGATTGAAGAGATAAGTTCTCGTTCTTTTTTCCAGCGCTTTTCCAGCTCTTCAGCTTGTTTTTTGAATTCGGTGACTTTCCCATTAATTTTTTTTCTTTTTATTTGATTTTTTTTACTTTCTCCTTTAAGAGAGGTTTTTTCCACTTCCAACTGTTTAATCTGTTTAGATAGATTTTCCAAGACCTCAGGCTGGCTTTCCGTCTCCATTCTTAAAGAAGAGCAAGCCTCGTCAATTAAATCAACCGCTTTGTCAGGCAGAAAGCGGTCGGTGATATAGCGCTTTGAGAGATTAACCGCGGCCACTGAAGCTTCGTCAGTAATTTTGATGCCGTGGAAAATTTCGTATTTTTCTTTGATACCTCTTAAAATCGCAATTGTTTCTTCAGTAGAAGGTTCATCAATATAAACTGGCTGGAATCTCCTTTCTAAGGCCGGATCTCTTTCAATATATCTTTGGTATTCTTTTAAAGTGGTAGCGCCAATGCAGTGGAGTTCGCCTCTTGATAAAGTTGGTTTAAGCATATTAGAAGCGTCAATTGCTCCTTCAGCGCCGCCAGCCCCAACTAAAGTATGTAGCTCATCAATAAAAAGAATAAAATTGCCGGATTTTTTTATTTCCTTAAGCACTGCTTTGACTCGGGCTTCAAATTCACCCCGAAATTTAGTGCCCGCGACCAGAGTCCCTAAATCTAAAGAGATAATTTCTTTGTTTTTTAATGATTCCGGCACCTCAGAGCTGACAATTCTTTGGGCTAAACCTTCAACAATTGCGGTTTTACCAACCCCGGCTTCACCAATTAAAACTGGGTTATTTTTGGTGCGTCGTGAGAGAACTTGCATCACCCGGCGAATTTCTGTTTCCCGGCCAATAATCGGATCAAGTTTGTTTTCCCGCGCTTGCCGGGTGAGATTAAGAGTAAATTTTTCCAAGACCTGATATTGAGCAGCTTCTGGTGAAGTGATTTTTTCTGAACCCCTTAGTTCTTCTAAAACCTTCAAAAGATTTTCATAGCTGACCCCGAATTTATTAAAGATATCTCTGGTTCCCGAAGGGGTCCTCAGAATTGCCAGCAGGAGATGCTCCACCGAAACATATTCGTCTTTAAGTTTTTTCCCCTCTCTGGCGGATTCAAGTAGGACTCTCTGAAGTTGAGGGGTGATATATAAATCAACGATTCCGCCTTCAGCCGATGGTCTGAGAGATGGCATTTTCTTTAGAATTTCAGTCAAAGTCTCTTTCAGTTCATTGATTTTAACTCCTATTTTTTTGAGCAAGGTCTCAATAATTTCGCCTTCTTGTTCAAGCAAAGCTAAGCTGAGGTGAATTAAATCCACCTGTTGATGATTGTGGTCCAAGGCAATTTCATGCGCGCCCTGAATCGCTTCTTGGGCTTTAAAAGTAAAGTTATTCATATAATTTTAGTATATCAATTTATTGACCAACGTCAACCCCTAGGACAAGTTGATAATTTCCCTAATTTTTATACAATTAAAAGATGAGAACTTTTATAGCTGTTAATTTGCCGGAAGAAATAAAAAAAGAAATTGAGGCTGTAATTAAGATTTTAAGAAAATCACTTGGTAATCTCAAAAACAAATTTAATTCGTATCTCGTTTTTGAAGTTTATCTCCTAATTTAAAAGCGGCTACAGGTTTATTTTGGCGTAGCCGCTTTATTTTGTTTTTGTCCGATGAATTTTCCGAAGACAATCTTGTTGTTTTTTAAGTAGGTTTTCTGCTCCAAACACTAATTGTTTTTTTGTTCCTCAACCCCTACCAAAAAATACTTAAACATTCCCAACCATTGTTCAAATCTTAAATCAGATGGTTTAGCCAATCTGTGGAAACCTAACCAATTTATTAAATTGGTTGTGAGTAAAAATTTTATTCAGAGATTCTTTAACGCTGGGTTTCCATTGGTTAAATCCATAAACAACGAAGTCTCTGTAAAGTTGGGATTGTTCTCTTTTTACTAGGGGGCTTTCCCGCTTTTTAATCTGTAATAACACTGCATCAACGTGGGGCACGGGATAAAAATCGGTTCGCTTAAAATGGTAAGAGACACTCAATTCAAACCAGGGCTTCAACAGTAAGGCATACATTTGAGTCTTCTTACTATAAGGAAACCCCGCAAATTTTTTGGCTGCTTCCTTTTGAACAATTAGGTAGGCGTCTTGCGGAGGATTGTTGGCTGAGGTCAATTTAGCAATAATGTCTGCTGTAAATCCAAAAGGAATGTTTGAGAAAACTTTATATTTTCCTTGAGATAAACTATATTTCAAGAAATCGCCGAATTTAATTTCTATTTTAGAATTTTTGGCAAATTTCCGACACAGGTTCTCATACAACTTTTTATCTTTCTCAATTCCTATTACCTGAGCTCCTTGTTCAACTAAAGCTTCGGTAATAATTCCCTTACCAGGTCCTATTTCGTAGAGAATATCTTCAAATTCAATACTTGATTTATCAACAAGCTTCCTTACAAGATTACTGTCCTTCAAAAAATTCTGGGACCATTTTAACATTCGTCTGCTGTCCATAATTTTTGCCCTCTTTTTTTGTTTTTATATTTTTAAAAGAACTTTTTTGTTTTTATTCCTTTTATATTCAAGGAAAGCTTTAATCCCGTAAGGATCTTTGCCTTTCACGCTACCACTAAATATATAAGAACAAGCTTGACATTCATATAGATTCCCCCGGCGAAATTTTTTGAAATAATAATTATTTTCCCAAGTTTTAAGAAAATTTTTATCAAATTTTGGCAGTTTTTCTCTATTATAATAACCAATTTCTCTTAAAAAAGGACAGGGCACCATTTTACTCTCTACATCAACGCTCAATCCACTAAGTGTTGCTCGACATGTTTTTCGCCTTTTGTGATTAGTTAATTCAGAAGCAATTGCAGCATTTGTTAATCCTATGTCTTCTTTATATAAATTTCTTCGTTTAAATATGTTCTCTACAAACCTAAAATATTTGCGAGGATTTAAAATCAAAAATTTTTGAGCTTTTTGGAACGGTTTAAATAAATTAAAATTTAAAGGAACATTTAGAGATTTACTGTAATTTATCAGTTTTTGATAATGATTTATATTTAAATTATTAATCGTTGAAGAAATTTCCACATAAAAATCATATTTCTTCAAAGCTCTAATTGTCTTGTCTACTTTATTAAAGACGCCTTTGCCTCTAATTTCGTCATTTAGTTTTCCGACACCCTCTAAACTCACGAGAAAAACCAAATTATTTTTAAATTCCGAAAGTTTCCTTATTAAAGGTTGCGTTAAAAGCGTGCCGTTTGTAATAATAATAGTAGCAAAATTATACTTTTTACAACAGAGCCGAACAATTTCCAGGGCGTCAGGATGCAAAAAAAATTCTCCTCCTGTTAAATTAACCTCAAAAACTCCTTTTTCATTTAATACATTCAAAATATATTTTACTTGTTTCAAAGGCATTGTTTTATCGTAATCAGCCTGACAACAATGTTTGCATCTTAAATTACATCGGGTATTTACCTGAAGTTCAACAGCTATTGGAACATCCAGACGTTCCTTATCAATAATCGGGTACCCTCCCTCGTAAGGTAATAAAAGTTCTTTTTTAATTTCCCGCAGAAAACCCAAAATTTCCTCTCTACTTATTATTTCTCTGCCAGAACTAATGAGATTGGTAATTTTATCAAAATCATAGTGCTTATTAAAGAATAAATCAACAATTTTAGCGCCAATATAATTAACCGGAATTATCCTCCTTAGTTCAACAAAATACGTCAAATAACAGTTTGATTCTTTACGAATCTTTACCATTGTTTTTTGCTTTCTATCAATCATAAAAATCCAAAGATGAACTTTATCCCTTGTAAAAAATTGGAATAAAATTAAATTCCTATTTAATCTTTTTTAGGATTTTTTTTATAGAACTCTCTTTATAAATTTTTACCGGATCATTTTGCTGAACACGAGGAACTCCTCCACAGCTTGTAAAGCAACATCCTGATTCCCTTAAATCTTTATTTAATCTTCCCTTAATTATTTTTGGTTTCATTTTTATTTCTTAAACGTTTTTATACTTTAATTAATTCGACCTTTATACAAATTTATTATACCGATCTTAAAAATTTAATCATCATAATATTTTTTTAGCCTTGTATTCTATTGATTTTATATATTCATTATAATCTGGAAGATAATTTATTTTTTTATCTGATATTAAATAAAAATCGTCTGGTTTTATTTTTTGTAAAAAATAACGATCATGAGATACAATTATAATTGTGCCATTATAATTTTTCAAGCTGTTTTCCAGGGTCTCTATAGATTCAATATCAAGATGGTTGGTTGGCTCATCCAAAACCAATGTATTTACTTTTTGAGCGGAAAACTTAGCCAATATCAACCTCGCCCTTTCTCCTGGACTTAATTCGTCAATTTTTTTGTTTGTATAATCGGCCTTAAATCTGAAATAATTCAATATACGATAAATTTCTTCTGTTGGTGAATCAAAGCTTTTTTTTATATAGGAAAAAATTGTTTCTGATAAAGGTAAATTTTCCTGATTCTGCATAAAATTTCCAATAATTAGATCCTTGCCTAATCGCACATCTCCAGATAAAGGCTTTATATATCCTGTCATCGTTTTAAGCAAGGTACTTTTACCAGATCCATTATCTCCCATAAAAGCAACTTTTTTTCCATAGTCTATACTTAAACTTACGGGTTTTAAAGAAAAACCATTTTCATAACCAATTTTTAATTGATTCAATTGAATTGAATTTTTGTTATTCGGTTCTTGCGGCTCTAAATCAATGTTTAATGCTTTTTCTTGAATGGGTTTTTTTGTTTTTTCTTGCAGTCTTTCAATCTGTTTATCAATAGCCTTGGCATTAGTAGCTAATCTTGATGAGCGGTCTCTTTGATAGCCGCGTAAATATTTGTCTTTGTCTCTTGTTGTTTGCTCACTCCCCTTTTGCGCCCATTGTTTTTTCCTCCTAGAGGTTTCTCTTAAATCACCGATTTTTTTTTGAATTTTCTCATACTCTTGTTCTCGTCTTTCAAACTCTTGCTCTCGTCTTTTCAAAAAATTTGAATAATCACCGGACTCTTCAGTAATATTTTTTTCACGTGGATTTATTTGAATAACGCTTGTTATGATATTATCTAAAAACTTTCTATCATGTGAGACAATTAAACAAGATGCTTTGTTTTTCTTAATAAAATTTTCCAACCAGATAACTGACCGTAAGTCTAAATTATTTGTTGGTTCATCTAAAAGTAGTACATCCGGATTTTTTAACAATATTCCAGCAAAGGCTAATTTAGCTCTTTCGCCTCCGCTTAATTCATTTAATTTTCTATCTATGTATTTATCTAAATCAAATCCGACTAGTATTTTTTTTGCTATTAAATCAAATTCATAACCCCCTATCTTCTCGTATTTTTCTTGTATCTCTCCGTATTCCGATAGTTTTTTTTCGTCTATTAAATCTTTTTCTAATTCCTGCATCTTTTTTTCAATATACATCACTCCTGTAGCCTTTTTTAGATAATCTAAAACATTTAAATTCAAGTCATCTTTAATTGATAACTCTTGTGGCAAATATTCAACTTGCATATTACCCAAACTAACACTCCCAGTATCTGGATTTTCAAGCCCGGCTATTATTTTCAATAAAGTACTTTTACCACACCCGTTTGGTCCTGTTAAAGCTTTTTTTTCTTTCTCCGCCAAGACAAAATTAACATCTTTAAAAAGTTCTTTATTCCCGAAAGACTTTGATATATTTTTAATCGTCAAAAATTCTTTTTTTAACTCTTGTTTTTCTGGTTTATTAAATTCAAAATTACTTTCTCTTGACATCATTAATAGAATTTATTATAAAAAAATAAATATCAATTTTTTTAACTTTTTCTTTACTTTTGTAGGGAAAAGGCTTTTTATTCTACTTCAAGTAGTTTGGATTCTTCTTCAAACAATTCGTTCATTTTTTCTTTTCTTTTGAGAGGATTTTTTAAGATTTCAGCTCTTTTAAGGGCAATTTGCCAGATAAGAGGAATATTT
>CAZSLY010000007.1:0-8917 GCA_964608045.1 uncultured Gammaproteobacteria bacterium
GCACCAATATTTCTCATCTGGCGGACGTGACGGAACTGGTAGACGTGTAGGATTTAGGATCCTATGGGGAAACCCGTGTGGGTTCGACTCCCTCCGTCCGCACCAATATGTCGTCCTGGGGTCAGACCCCTTTTTAAGGACTTAAAAATTCTTTTATTTATAAAGCTTTTATAATCATTTTTTAAATTTGGCATGATTTTGATTAAAATCAAATAAATTTCTCACTTTTAATAAATTTAGGCCTTTTTGGATTTTTGGACTCCTCTCTCACGAACTTAAGATAATCTTGTCGAAGCTTTTCTATTGATCCTTTTCCGCCATATCTTAAAAAACGTTCCCGATCAATTAAATTGTCTTTATATTCTTTCTCACAATAAAATTGAAAACTTGACCATTTGTAATCCTCCAGCTTTTTAACTAATCCTGCGCGCAAAGCATTAAGGTCGACGTAAGCGCTTACTGCCCAAAAATAAAATTCGTTTGTAACCGGCGCACTAAAAAATCTATCTTGAAAAAAATGCCCATGACGTTTATAACGCCGGTTGAAATAACCGCTATAACAAGTATTAATAAAATGCATAATTTTTGAAATGGAAACTTGTTTTACTTCAATTAATAAATGAAAATGATTGGGAAGAAGGTTCAAAGAATAAAGATAAAAATCAAATTTTTTTTTAGCTTTTCTCAAAATATTCAGAAATTTTTTATAATCTCGGCTAGCTCTAAAAGTTCGACATTGATTAACCCCTCGACAAACAATATGATAAAGTGTTTCCGGGGTATCAATTCTTTCTCGTAGTTTTCTTGACATAGACAAATTAATAAAAATTAATTAAAATCGTGTCACTTTTTAAAAATTGCCAAATAAGATAGACTTGATGCAAGTTTTTCGCTATTGTTAAAAGGGGTCTGACCCCAGACTGAAATTACTTTGATTCTCTTTTAAACAATCTGGCTAGATAGACACTCATAATGACCACGACCAGAGTCATTAAGACAGCGTAAATAAATTTTGCCAAAAGTGTGTTTCTGCTTAAAGGAAAAAAATGCTCAATTGAGGCTTTAATCGCTTCATTCCAAGCCAAAGCCGCCACCAAACCCAAGGCAGCAGTAATATAACCAAGGGTTCTTTCTCTAATTTCTTTTTTAATTTCTTTTCCTTCTTCTTTTATCTTTTTAAATTTTTTCTTAAAAACTTCCATAAATCGTGTCACTTTTTAAAAATCGCCAAATAAGATAGATTTGATGCAAATTTTTCGCTATTGTCAAAAGGGGTCTGACCCCAGACTGGCTTTAATTCTTAAAAGGCCAGCGCCTATTTTTTCTACTTTTAGAATTTTGAATTCACCAAGTTCTTTAGTATTGTTGACATGAGGACCCGCACAAACTTCGCGGCTAAAATCGCCAATAGAATAAACCTTCACTCGCTGCGGGTATCTCTCTTTGAAAAAGGCTAAAGCGCCTTTTTTTAAAGCTTGTTCGTAAGGCATTTCTTCAAATTTAACTTCTAAACCGGTTTTTATCTTTTCATTGACTATTTCTTCTACTTTTTTAATTTCTTCTTCGGTTAATTTATGAGGATGAGTAAAATCAAAACGCAATCTCTCAACATTAATATCTGAACCTGCTTGTTTAATCGCCTCGCCTAAAATGTCGCGCAAAGCCCGATGAAGAAGATGAGTGGCGGTATGAAGCCTGGTCTTTATATTTTTTTCTTTTTCTGATTCGTCAGCCGTGATTCCAACTCCGCCGAATTTCTTTTTTGCCCCGGCTCTTGAAATTTCCTGATGCTTTTTAAAATCTTTTTCAAAGCCTTCTTTCTTCAATTCAAAACCATTTTCCCGGGCGATCTCCTCCGTCAACTCTAAAGGAAAGCCATAAGTTTCAAATAAACGAAAAGAAACTTCTCCTGAAACAACTTTTTCTCCCCTACTTTTTAGACCAGCAATTGTCTTTTCAAATTGTTTTAATCCTTGAGAAAGCGCTTTCCCAAATTTCTCTTCTTCATTCTGCAGGACAGTTAAAATGTCGCTTTTCCCCCGGCTCAGTTCCGGATAAACATCTTGATAAAGAGAGATAAAAATTTCAGCGAGTGGAATGAGAAAATTTTTTGGCAGATTAATAATCTTTCCATATCTTAAAGCTCTTCTTAAAATCCTTCGCAGAATATAGCCGCGGTCTTCTTTTGAGGGTAAAATGCCCTCAGCCATTAAAAAGCAAGCAGCTCTTAAATGGTCAGCAATAATCCGATAAGCTCTTTTGTCGCGCTCATAAGCAGAAGAAGCCAAATGAGAAATTTTTTCAATGACCGGCCAAAAAAGTTCGGTCTCGTAAGCTGATTCTTTATTTTCCAAAACCGCGACCAGTCTCTCCAATCCAGCGCCAGTATCAATGTTTTTCGCCGGCAGAGGTTCAAAAATTTCCTGACCTTTAATGATTTTTTTATTATATTCCATAAAAACTAAATTCCAGATTTCCACAAACCGACCGCAAGCGCAGTTAGGACCGCAGCATGCCAAACTGCACTTTTCTTTTCTTGCTCCTTCGCCTTGATCATAATGAATTTCCGAACAGGGTCCGCAAGGACCAGCGGCGGTTACCGGTCCCCAGAAATTGTCTTCCAAACCAAAGGCTTTAATTCTTTCAGGAGGTATTCTCTGGTTTTTCCAAAGAAAGATTGCTTCTTCATCGCGAAGAATCTCGTTTTCTCCTTTAAAAACCGTCACCCAAAATTTTTCTCTTTTTAAATGAAGTTTTTTCTCTAAAAATTCTAAAGCAAATTCAATTGCTTCTTTTTTAAAATAACCCCCCTCTCCCCGACCAAAAGACCAATTACCCAGCATTTCAAAAAAGGTATGGTGGGTTTCATTGCCAATTGATTCAATATCAGTCGTCCGAAAACACTTTTGGATTGAAGCACACCGAGCAAAAGGCGGCACTATCTCGCCCGAAAGATAAGGAATAAATTGTTGCATCCCGGCTGAAGTAAAAAGAGCAGTTGGGTCAGCCGGAATCAAAGATGAAGAAGGAACAATGGTATGCCCTTTTTCCTTAAAAAAATCTAAAAAAATCTTTCTTAAATCCATAAAACAAACAACTTACAACTTACAACTTACAACTGACAACAACTTATAACTCAACTCCCTTTTAAAAGCTCTAAAGTTGATTTAGCTGTTGCTCTGGTTCCTAAATATAGACCGAGGCCGGCATAAACAGTGTCAAAGGAACGCATTAGTAAACTAAAAGCTAAAGCAGAACCAACGCTTAAACCAAAAAGATTAAAAACAAAAAAGTGAGCGCCCTCAAAAGCGCCGATTGAAGCCGGCAAAGGAGCGCTGTAAGCAATGTCAACCATCACTTTTAGAAAAAAAAGTTTCTCAAAAGAGATATTTGTCCCCAAAAAAAGAAAAAATAATTTGGCAATTAAAATCCAAACTAAACTATAACAAAATGAATAAAAACAACTCAGGAGGAATCTTGGCTGATGTTTTCTAATATAATCAATTGTTTGATTGCCGTAGCGCTTGATTTCAGAAGAAAGAGTTTGAAGACCGTTTTCCGTTTTCACTTTTATTTTATGCAAGAAAAATACTTTAAAAAGATAATCAAAAAACTTTTCGTTCTTCCATAATCTCATTGAGATATAAATGGCTAAAACAATAAATAAAAACCAGAGAAATACGAGAGAGCTTAAAGTAAAATATTTTTTGAAAAATAAAAGGCAGGCGCAGGAAAGAGCAAAAAAAGCAATGCCTAAAAAACTGACCACTTGCTCAATCACCGTGGTCAGCAAACTCTCAGGATAAGGATAATTATATTCTTTGGATAGACCTAAAGCTTTAATCGGCTCGCCGCCAAAGTGTCCGGTCGGGGTAAGATAAGTCAAAGCAAAACCAGTCAACCAAATTTTACTTGTTTTTCGCAGACTTGGTCTGAATCCACCAAAATCCCTGGTCACCAATTGATAACGTTTGATGTTTAAAAACAAACCAGCCAGAGATAATAATACCAGCAAAACAATCTGCCAACCTTTAAGCAGGCTAAAGCTTGAAAAAATTTTCTTAAAACCAATAAAATAATAAAAGAAAAAAATCAGGACTAAACCGCTGATTAAAGAAATAAGAGTGTATTTTTTCATAACCGCTGCTTCTCTTTTTTAGCTAATTTTAAACATTCTTTACAATAAACCGGCCTGACGCCATCAGGAATAAAAGGAACATAAATTGTCGCGCCGCAGCGCTGACATTTCGTTTCGTATTCTGCTCGCTTGGTTTCTCTTTCTCCTTCTCCGATTTCCGCCCAACGGCTGATTTTTTCTTCAACTTCTTGACGCGGCACAGCGTAGCGCTCACGGCAATTTCTGATAATTTTTTCCCGGTTATCTTCTAGGACATTAACCGGCGGCAAATTAAAAGCGGAAAATGGTTCTGAAGTAACGCCATCAATCATTAATTTCGCATACATTTCATATTTATCCAGGTTAACTAGATCGTTCTCTGTAAAATAAGGTTCAAATTCTTTGACTAAAATTTCCGCGTCTTCAGCGCCAACCCGGAAACAGACCAGAGTGCCGACATTGCCAAAGACCGCATCTCTAACTTCTTCAATTAACTGATTGATATACTGATGAGATAAAATAAGATTTAAATGGTATTTTCTCGCTTCTGATAAGATATTAGCAAAAGACTCAGTGGTGAAATTTTGAAATTCGTCAACATAAAGATAAAAATCTCTCCGCTTATTTTCAGGAAGGTCAATTCTTGACATTGCCGCTAACTGCAGTTTGGTGACTAAAATTGCGCCAAGCAAAGCCGAAGCGTCCTCGCCGATTTTTCCTTTAGAAAGATTAACAATCAAAATTTTCCCAGAATCAATTAATTCGCGCATATCAATTTTTGATTTTGTCTGACCAACAATATTCCGAATCAAAGAAGTAGAAAGAAATTGGCCGACTTTATTCTGAATCGGCGCAATTGCTTCAGCCTGGAATCTATCAGGATATTTTGAAAATTCATCCCGCCAGAAAGATTTGACCACCGGGTCGGTTAAACGAGCGGTCGCTCCTTTTCTAAATTCTTTATCAACCAAAATTCTCATAATTCCAAGCAGGGTTGCGCCAGGATATTCAAGTAAAGTTAAAATCGCGTTGCGCAAAACATATTCCAAGCGCGGACCCCAAGAATCAGCCCAAATTTTTTTGAAAACGCCAACCAAACCTGAAGCAACCAGATGCCTCTCTTGCGGATTGACCATTTCTAAGATATTAAAAGAAAAAGGATATTCACTGTCGCCAGGGTCAAAATAAACAGTGTCATTGATTCTTGAACTCGGCACAAAATCAAGCGCTTTACTCGCTAAATCACCATGAGGATCAATCACGGCTAAACCATGACCATTATGGATGTCCTGATAAATCATGCTCTCCAGGGTGGTTGATTTACCAACCCCGGTTTTACCAATCAAATACATATGCCGACGCCGATCATCGGTTTTAATGCCAAATTTCCTTCTAATCCCCCTGAAATTTGTCTCGCCAAAAAAATTAACTTCAGGATTCAAAGGCGGCTTTATCTCGTTAGAATTCATAGTTTTTATCTTACCATTTCTTATTTTTCTTTCAAGGTCTTTAGAAAAACAAAATCCCACACCAAATTTTTTAGCGCGGAAATTGTCGTATTTTTTTATTTCGCCAAAACTAATTCTTTGTATCTGGCTATTTCTTCTTTAATAATTTCTTCAAAATTAGGAACCTCTTTTTTCAAAAATTCTTCAATTTCTTCGGGGATTTTTGCTTTCTCCATTAATTTATCCAACTCCTCTTGTTTCTCCTCAGTCAAACAACCCAAAATTCTTAACCAAATACTCCCGGTTAAAACCTGACCGGCTTCTAGTAATTTCATTTTTATTTCCGGAGGCAAACTCTCTAAATCTAATTCCTTAAAAAGGTCGACTTTGATTAATTCTTCAATCTTTTGTTTGTCCATATAAATTGATTAAAATATTATTTATCTACAAACATTCCGAAAGCAGAATTACCCCCACTACCAACTCCATGTACTACTCTTGAGGTGAAAAATTCCCACAAAGATTTATTTCCCGCATTTTTAAGCATGCTTTGACTAAAGCTTTGAGCCAACTTATTTTTTAGTTGGAGGCTAATCTCAGCATAATCACCACCAATTCCTCCGCGTTGCATTATGTCACTTATTTTTAGTTTGCTAAAGCTCTGCCACTGCCACTCTGAAATACCTAACCAATTCCACGTAAATTCTCTTCCTCCCTCAAAAATATTACGGACATTCTCGCTGGCGGCTAAGACACCGGGCATACTACTTATATCAGTCAAAATTCGGCCTGAAGGCAGTGTTTCGGTTGGAAGATTCAATTTAGACACAACATTTGAAATTTCGCCATTCGTTTGCGCCCATTCATTACTAATTTCACCCAAAGTTCTTCCGTTAAAATGATTGAGATCGCCTAACTTTTGAAGATTTTGTTCAAGCAAACCCTGATCAGCGCTTTGAGCAATTTGTTCAGGCGTTAAACCAGCGATTGCCCGACTCGCTCCTTCTCCTCCGCCAACTAGAGGAGTAAAATGAAGGCTATCTCCTTCAAGAGAAACTCTGGTTAATGTTTCTCCCGGTCCTTTAGCTAAAACTGAGCCCGTCTTGTGAAGATATTCATAATTAACATTTAATCCTTTGGCTAAATCGGGATCAACTGGCTGGCCGGCAAACCATTCCCTGGTTATAATCTGATTCTGAGCATCTACATTAAGTTGATAAGCAGCTTCACCCGGAATGGCTACTCTTATCTCATCTCCAGTGGCTGGATTAACATAACCATGTTCAATCGCTAAGCGGTGAGCGGAATTTTCCGCCCAAGAGCGAACAGCTGCTTCATTATTTAAATCTCCTTGGAAGCCAAATTTTTCCGGCTGATTCGTTAATTGTCTGATATAAGCATGTTCTATGCCTTCGCCTTGATGAACAACTGAGTCAGGAGAAGGTCCGCCTGCTATTTGTTCTGTCTCTTTTACCCCTACTTGTACAGGAGATTCTCCTATTCCAGCAGGGGATAGAAATATATGTGGACCGATCCATCTATCAAAAGCCATACCCCCGACCATTCCACCAGCAATACCTGTACCAATCGCCGCGACCCAGCTCCATGTTTTATGTTTTTTTTCTAATTCATCAAATTTTCCTCTGTTTTCCTCAAAAATTTTCTGATTCGCTCCCCACCATTTACCGTAATCTTCGCTTTTAATACACTCTTCAATCTCCGCGCTATATTTACCAGACAAAATTTCTTTTCTGATTTCATTAGTTATCGCCTCTTTTCTTGCTTTATAAATTTTACCCATAATTGGCTGAGTCACATATTTTTCTAAGACCCCGGCGACCGTACCTCCAGTGACTCCTCTTAACACTCTATAAGCAGCCGGAGCGGCTAAAGCATAAGCTGGCACGCCCACTAAAAGTCCACCGGTGACCATTCCAGTGCCTATTGCGCCAGCGACTAAAGCTGCTTTCAGCGGCCGCGGCAATTTATTGTAAGCTTTAAGGATATTAGTAAAGCGATTGGCTGTTTTCTCTGACTCTTGAGAAAGCACTTTATAAATATCGCGCTGCAGTTTTCTCTCAGAATCGTTAAGCAGGGGCCATAAAACATTTGCTTCATAATATTTCAAAGATTCAATTTTATCTTTTTCCAAATCAGCTAAAAATGCTCCTAAAACGCCTTTAATTTTTTCTGGGGGCATATCCTGCTCTTTCAATTCTTCTTCCTTTTCTCTTAATTTTTCTGCAATCCTTTGTTTTTGCTCTTCAGTTTTAGAATAAGCAAGGGCAACTTTTAAATCTTTAAGATAGTAGATGTAATCCTTGCGGATTTCTTTAAATTTAGAGCCAACTTCAGTTTTCTCCAAAACATTTTCCTTTGACATCTTATGCTCTTTGGCATACTTGACGATTGTGGCATATTCTTCCGCTGTTTTTTCTCTTGCTTCTACTGCTTTAAAGGCCCGTTCAATAACAACTGGATTATAACTTTCCAATTTTTTCAAAGCGTCTTCAATTTTTTTGCTTGTTTCGGCCGGAATTTCTCCCTTCTTTATTTTTTCTATCTGCTCTTTAATTTTTAAATACTCTGCCTGCGCCTTTTGCGCTTGATCAAGTTTTCCTTTTTTTTCTAAAGTCTCGTATTTCTTCTGCAAATTTTCTGCTTTTTTTTCTAAACTCTCTGTTTGCTTTTCAACTTTTTCTTTTAAGCTCAGGCATTGTTTTTCATATTTCTCCCTTACTTCCTCAGGCAACTTGCCTAAAATCTCTGCGATTTTAATTAAATCTTCTTTACTATATCGTCTCTTGGGTTTTTTTTCTTCTTTCTCTTTTTCTGGCTTAAGCGCTGGTATTTCCTCGCCTTCTTTCTTAACCGCCTCCGGCAACTTTGGCGGCACTAGCGGAGCCTCTTCTGGCTTAACGCCTTCTCTTTCTATCCCCTGAATTCTTTTTTCTCTTTCTTCAATTTCCGCCTGAATCATCTCCCTATCTATTTTTCTTCCTTCAAGACCATATTTGTCAATTTTTATTAACTCTTCTATTTCTCTTTTTAAAGTTTCTCTATCAACTTCTTTTCCTTTTTCCGAAGCTAACTTTATTTTTTCTTTTGATTCTTCTCCTTTTTTTTCAGCTTCTTTTTCAATTTTTTCCAGATCCTCTTTTTCCTGAGGAGTTTCTTTCCCGACAATTGTTTCGTTTCTATCCTTGACTTCTTCTACTTTTTTATCAATTTTAAAAGTTGCTCTCTCTTTTTCTTTTTCCACGTCTTTTTCTGTCAATTTCTCCTTTTCATATTTTTCTGTCCACTCTCCGGAAATTTCTTTGTATGTTTTTTTATCAGCTGGCATAAAATT
>CAZSLY010000007.1:9017-12694 GCA_964608045.1 uncultured Gammaproteobacteria bacterium
CAACTTGTTCTTTTTCTAAAGGCGCGATTTCCTCTAAAAAAGCATTTAAAATCTCTTGAATTCGCTTGATTTTAAAGGCAATTTCCTTTTCTGCCAGGTCTTGCTGATTAACCATATATTTGAATAATAACAAATTTTTAAAAAAAGTCAACCCACCCACCTAAGTTTTATAAAACAAAATTTAGGCGGGTCTTTTTTTCTCTAAAAAAACAATTAAAAAAATAACAAAAATCATTAAAAGAACAATCAAAATGATTTTTCCTCTGGTCCTTAAAAACAAAGCTGAGAGGCCAAAAATCAAACTTAAAACCCAATAAAAGATTACGGTCTGTCTCCCGGAAAAACCCTGCTTAAGCAATTGATGATGCAGATGACCTAAATCGGCTTTAAAAGGCGACTGACCTTTTAAAACACGCCTGAAAAAAGTCACAAACAGATCTAAAACCGCCAGACCGACAATTAAAAAAGTAATGGCTACTTTGCTGCCAGAGATAATGGCCAAAACCCCAAGAATAAAACCGCAGAAAAGACTGCCGCCTTCGCCTAAATAAATTTTTGCTGGATAGAAATTAAAAATTAAAAAGCCAGAGACAGCGCCAGTTAAAATCAAACTAATCTTTGCCATTTCCGGCTGAGCAAATAAAGAAAAAAGACAAAAAAGAGCAATCAGTAGGGAGCTGATGCCTGTTAAACCAGCCACTAAACCATCAAGTCCGTCTAAGAGTTTAGTGGCATACATTAAAATCAACAGCCAAAAAAAAGTAAAAAATATTGTTTCTAATTGATTTAAATAAAGAAGACCTCCTCCGATTGGATTATTAATCACCTTAATACCAATCCCGCTTAAAATAACAACCAAACAGGCAATTAAAGGAGGAATGATTGTTTGCCAGGGTTTGAGATTATATTTATCATCAAAAAAACCGCCAATCATTAAAACTAAAGAAGCGAAAAACAAGCCTAAAAGATGCTTAAATTCAAAAGGCAAAATTAAAAATTTAAACTTCAGGCTCAAGAAAAGAACCAGGAAGAAAGCCGAAAAGATTCCAAGTCCCCCTAAAAGGGGCAAAGGTTTTTTTTGAAACTTTCTATCTGGCGCTTTCTCCCGGCGATCAAGAATCTGAAATTTAACCGCAATTTTTTTAACAAATAAAGTCAAAAGAACCGAAAGAAAAAATCCAGAGAGAAATAATATAAGATAAATCATACCCGCCTAAATTTTTAATTTAAAATAATTTTTTAATTTTTTCTTAATATATTGTCTGCCCCAACCAGTTTTAAAAAATTTCTCTCGTCCCTTGGCGTCTTCCCTACATAGATACGCTTCATAATAAATAAGCTTAAATGGCTTACGATATGCGGTTGAAAAATTTTTTCCTTCGTTATGTTCTTCTAATCTCCTTTTAAGATCGTTTGTTTGACCAATATACAACTTTTTATCTTTTAAACTTTCTAAAATATAAACATAAAACATATAAAAACAAACATCAAAAATTTAGGCGGGATATTTTAGTTAAGATTTCTGATCCTTTTTTGGTGACTAAAACCGTGTGTTCAAAATGAGCTGATAAGCCGCCGTCAGAAGTTACAACCGTCCAGCCATCATCTAAAAGTTTAGTCCAAGAACTTTTCTCATTGACCATTGGTTCAAAACAAAGGGTCATTCCTTCTTTTAAAAAAATTCCGGTGCCTGGCTCGCCAAAATTCAAAATTTGCGGCTCTTCATGAAGCTCTTTGCCAATCCCATGACCGCAATATTCTTTAACTACAAAAAACCCCTTTTTATTAACATAAGATTCAATCGCGCTACTGATGTCTCCCAGCTGAATTTCTGGTTTGATCATAAAAATTGCTAAATTCAGAACCTCTTTGGTTACTTTAATAATTTTTTCTGTCTGCCTGCTGATTTTGCCAACGCCAAAAGTTGCCGCCATATCAGTATAATAACCTTTGTATTTTAAACCAAGATCTAAACCGACCAGGTCTCCATTTTTTAATAATTTCTTTACTGAAGGTAGGCCGTGAACAACTTCGTTGTTTAAAGAGGCGCACAAACTAAAAGGATAATTTTTATAACCCTTGAAAGCTGGCTCCGCTTTCTTTAAAAAAATTAATTTTTCCGCTAAATCATTCAATCCCAAGGTTGAGACTCCTGGTTTAATTTTTTTTTCCAGTTCTTTAAAAATCGCGGCTAAGATCTTACCGCCCTCTCTCATTATTTCAATTTTTTTATCCATTTTTCTCCTTTAATGTTTATTTTTTCTCCGCAAAAAGGGCAAGCGCCATCTTTTATTTGGTATCTGGTCACAGACATAAAAACTCTTTCAATTAAAAGCCGGTTGCATTTCGGACAATAAGTATTATTTTTCTCTCCTTCCACGTTTCCTAAATAAACATATTTCATTCCTGCTTTTTTCGCTATTTCATAGGCTTTCTCCAAAGTTTCAATCGGAGTGGCTGGCAGGTCAAGAACTTGATAAGTTGGGAAAAATCTTAAAAAATGAATTGGTGTTTCTTCGCCTAAATATCTTTTAATCCATTTAATCATTTTCCTTAAGCTCGTTTCATCGTCGCCTATTTTTGGCACGATTAAATCAGTAATTTCTGTATGAACCTTTTGTTTTTTGTATTCAAGCAAAGCGCAATAAATAGGTCCGTCGCTCGGGACATTAGCAAATTTTTTTAAAAATCCTTTTTCGCCAGAACCTTTGAAATCAACTGTGACCGCATCAAGATAAGGAGCAATTTTCTTAATGGCTTGAGGATTGGTGTAACCATTGGTCACCCAAGTATTATACAAACCTTGCTTATGAGCGATTTTTGCGGTTTCGTATGAAAGCTCGTAAAAAATTGTTGGTTCAGTAAAAGTATAACTTAAACCCTGACAATTGGATTTTTGGGCTATTCTCACTATTTCTTGAGGCGTGATTTTTTTTCCTTCAATTTCTTTGGCCGCGCTAATCTGCCAATTACAGCAAAACTTGCACTGCCAATTACAGCCGACCGTGCTGATGGAAAGACAATTGCTCCCAACGGCAAAATGATAAAGCGGCTTTTTTTCAATCGGATTGACGGTCACGGTGTTAACTTTATCGTAAACCAAAGAATAAAGTTTGCCTTCAATGTTTCTTCTGACCCGGCAACGACCGACTTTACCCGGAGCGATTAAACAATTAAAAGCGCATAAATGGCATTGGACTAAACCTCCCTCCTTCTTTTCATAAAACATCGCTTCTTTCATTCCCTGATTATATAATTTCTAGAAAAAAATTAAAGACCGCCTTTCTGGCGGCGAGATTCCCATTTTCTAACCTCTTTTTCATCAAAACCCAAATAATGGGCAATCTCATGATAAACCACTTTTTTCACTAAATTTTCAACCCTGTTAAATTGCGACTTTGTCGCGCCTGCTTCGCAGGATTTAACAGGGTAAATTTCTTTCTCAGAAAAAGCATTTTTTTTAATTGGTTTTTTAAAAATAGTAATTTTATCGGGCAGACGAGAAACAAATCCCCTCCCCCAAGTATTTTTCGGAATCCCTTGGTATAAGCCAAGCAAAGATTTTGGCGAAGAGTCTTCTTCAACCACAAAAGCTAAATTCTCTATTTTTCGGCGAATATTTTCCGGCAGCGAAGCAATTGCTCTGGCAATCATCTTTTCAAAATCTTCTCTTTTCA
>CAZSLY010000008.1:0-11759 GCA_964608045.1 uncultured Gammaproteobacteria bacterium
TGATAAGAAGCCTTAAAATTCAAGGAGCAACCGCGATTTGCCGGACGCTTCTTTTAGCTTTAAAAAATTATGGCTTGAGAATCAAAACCAAAAATTTGAAAATTTGGCAAAAGAAATTTAAAGAAAATGCTTCCTTTCTTCTTTCACAAAGACCGACCGAACCTTTAGCGCAAAATGGTGTCAGATTTATTTTTTCTTCTTTAAAAGAGGGCGAAGCGCAAAATGTGGCTCAGGCAAAAAATTATTTAAAGAAAGCAGTTGAAGATTTTTTGCTTTTAAGTAAAGATGCAGCAGAAATAATTATTAGGAGAGCTGAAAAAATAGTAAAAAACAATGATAAAATTTTTACTCATTGTCATTCTTCTTTGGTGGAGCAGACCCTATCTCAGGCGAAAAAATCAGGCAAGAAATTCGAGGTTTTTAACACTGAGACCAGGCCTTTATTTCAAGGAAGAATCACTGCCAGGAAACTGCTTCAGGCAGGGGTTGAAACAACTATGGTTGCTGATTCTTCAAGCGGTTTTTTAATTTCAAAATACTCAGGCAAAAACTTAATGATGGATAAAGTTTTTTTAGGCGCTGATGCTCTTTTAAAAAACGGAAGCGTGATTAACAAAATCGGCAGTTTCGGTATTGGTCTGGCTGCCGCTAATGAAAAAGTTCCTCTTTATATTATCAGTAGCTTATTAAAATACCATCCGAGTTCCTGGATTAAAATTGAAAAACGCGGACCTGGGGAAATCTGGCCGGGAGCGCCGAAAAAATTAAAAATCATTAATTTTGCTTTTGATTCAATTCCAGCTCAGTTTATTAAAGGGATTGTGACTGAAGCAGGAATTATCAAGCCAAAAGATGTTTCAAAAACAGCTAAAAGAATTTATCCATGGATATAAATATGGAATTAGAAACAATTATTGGTTTAGAAGTTCATTTGGAGATTAAAACAAAAACCAAGCTTTTTTGTTCTTGCCCCAATAAGAGTGAAAGTTTAGCTAATGAGAATATTTGTCCTGTTTGTCTTGGCCATCCGGGAGTGATGCCAGTTTTAAATCTTGAAGCCTTGAAAAAAGCTTTAATTTTAGGGCTGGCTTTAAATGGCAAGATTGCTCAAACTTCTTATTTTGAGAGAAAAAATTATTTTTATCCGGACCTGCCAAAAGGTTATCAGATCAGCCAATTTGCTTTGCCTTTGGTTAAAGGCGGATTTTTAGAGACTTCCTTCTCTGGCGGAGATAACATCAGGAAAAAGATTCACCCTCCTAAATCCTCCGAAGGAGGAGCGGCCAAGCCGCTATTTAACAGGGTAAGCTTGGAAAGAATTCATCTTGAAGAAGATGCGGCAAAACTTCTGCACGGAAACAATAAAGATAGTTTTGTTGATTTTAATCGCTCTGGCATTCCTTTAATTGAATTAGTGACCAAGCCTGACTTACGCTCAGCAAAGGAAGCAAAAGTTTTTTTGGAAATGTTAAGATTGGTCGCCCGATATCTTGATATTTCTGAGGCGGAAATGCAAAAAGGACAAATGAGATGCGATGCTAATATTTCTTTAAGACCAAAAGGAGAAAAGACTTTTTTTGCTAAAACAGAAATTAAAAATTTGAATTCTTTTAAAGCGGTTGAGGACGCGCTTTCATACGAGGAAAAAAGACAAAGAAAGCTTTGGGAGGAGGGGAGACCGCCCCAAACTTTAAGCACCCGAGGTTTTGATGATAAAAAAAGAATCACTGTCCTGCAAAGAGAAAAAGAAGAAAGTCATGATTATCGCTATTTTCCAGAACCAGATTTGCCTTTTTTAGAAATTGAAACCTTACCTTTTTCCTTAGAAGAATTAAAAGAATCAATTGAAGAATTGCCTTTAGCTAAAAAAAATCGTTTAATGGAAAATTATGGTTTTTCTACGACTGAAGCCGAGATTTTAATAAGAGAGCCAGTGAAAGCAAATTTTTTAGAAGAGGTAATAGTTCAATTTGAACCTCAAAACCGAGAAGGACTTGTTAAAACCGCGGTTAATTGGATAGTTAATCGTTTACCCGGTGAAATAATTTCTCCGAAGGAGAAATTCCTCTTCCAGAGGATTTCAGAAGGTGAGGAAAAACCAATTAACGCAAAAATTTTTGCTGAATTTGTCAAACTCATCTTTGAAGGAAAAATTTCCAGCACTTTAGCCCAGAAGATTTTAGAAGAAATGAAAAAAACCGGTAAAAACCCGCTTTTAATCATCAAGGAAAGTAAGATTGAAATGATTGCTGATGAAAAACAGCTTGAAGAAATTATTAAAAAAATAATTGAGCAAAATAAAAAGGTCGTGGCTGATTTCAAAAAAGGAAAAGAAAACGCCCTTCAATTTTTAGTTGGTTTAGCGATGAGAGAGACAAGAGGCAAGGCTGATCCTCAAAAAGTTTCTAAGATTTTAAAAAAGTTTTTACAAGCTCTTTAGCTTCTTTTTGATTTTTGACCCAGATAATTCTTTTGTCCCTTCCACCATGGGCGGAAAACCACTGAATTTGTTTCTTAGCATAAATTCTTGTATTTCTTTTAATCAACTCTTTTGCTTCTTTTAAGCTAATTCTATTTTTTAAATAAGAAATAATTTCTTGATAACCAATGGTTTTAAGACCTGGCGCTTTCTCTCCATATTTTTGATAAAGTTTTTTGACTTCTTTGACCAATCCTTTTTTAAACATTTGCTCAATCCGTTGATTGATTTTTTGATAAAGCTTTTCTTTTGGCGGATAAAGTCCGATTTGTAAAATCTTAAAAAGAGGCTTGCCGACCTGCCTCTCTTCTTTCAAAGATTTTCCTGTTGTTTGGCAAATTTCAATGGCTCTAATAATTCGACGAGGATTATTTTGGTCAACAATTTGTCCTGCTTCTTTGTCTAACCCTAGGAGCATTTGCCAGAGAACTTCTTTTGGCAATTTTTCCAATTTTTTTCTTAGTTCATAATTAGGCTTTACTTTTGGAATTTTGAGATTATTAATCAAGGAACTGATATAAAGACCGGTCCCGCCAACTAAAATCGGCAGCCTGCCTCGCTTTTGAATTTCTTTAATAGTTTTCATTGCTTTTCTTTTATAAAGAGCAGCCGTATATTGTTTGTTTGGTTTAACAAGATCTACAAGATGCTGAGGTATTTTGCCTGTTTTTAACTTATCAACACCAATCTCTATTTCTTGATAAACTTGTCTTGAATCAGCGGAAACAATCTCTCCTTCAAATTTTTTCGCTAATTTAAGGGCTAATTCGCTTTTGCCACTGGCAGTTGGTCCTAAAATGACTACTAATTTTTTGTCTTTCATATGTTTAAATTTTTTATTTTTTTTCCTTATATAATTGGTCCGACCCTGGCATGGCTTTTTCTTTCTTTATGGTGGGACAGAAAAAGACCTGAACCAAAGCATCAAATAATTAGAGCCTTTCTTTTAGGAGGACTTACAGCCATTCTTCTTGTTTTTTTCAATATTTCCTTGACAAATTATCTAAAAGAATCTTTTTTTCTTTCGCCGATTTTAATGGTTTTACTTTTATCCTTTTTGGTTGATGGTTTAATTGAGGAAGGAGGAAAATTGATTTCTTTTCGTTTTGGGATTTATCATCTGAAACATTTTGACGAACCAATTGATGGAATGATTTACGGTTTTATTTTAGGATTAGGTTTTGCTTTTGTGGAAAATATTTTTTATGCTTATGCTTTGACAAAAGCACCGATGTATTTAGCTAAAGAAATTCTTTTTTTGCGCGGTTTTACCACCACCTTAATGCATTTTATTGCCGGCGGGATTATCGGCTATTATTTTGCTTTGGCAAAATTTAGATTTGGCGGAAATCCATTATTAATTTTTCAAGGATTCTTTCTCGCTTTTTTATTCCACGGATTTTATAATACTTTATCCAGAATTGAATCTCCTTATATGTTTCTCTCTCTTTTAATTCTATTAATGGCAATTTTTATTTTTCTTTACCGGGGATTTTTAAAATTGAAGAAGACCCTGCCTGCCAGCAAGGCAGGCTTCTAGCCCCCAAGGGTTGATATTTGTAATTTTTACTCTGGCAAATTGACCAATTAGATTTTTTCCACCAGTATTTTCGCCTCTGGCGGATATCCTGACATTTTTAAAAAGACTAGATTCGCCATAAAGACAATCTTTTCTATCTAAACCACAAACTAAAATCTCGATTTCCTTACTGAGGTATTTTTTATTATTTTTCAAGGCGGTTTCTTTCAAAATTTCAAGAAGATTCCTTTGTCTTTTTTGTTTTTCCTTTTGGCTGACATTATCTTTGAGTTTAAAAGCAGTGGTTAAAGGTCTTGGAGAGTATTTGGCAATATAAGCCATAGCCAGAGGAATTTTTTTCATTAAAGAAACGGTTTCTTCAAAATCAGCTTTTGTTTCCTTGGGAAAGCCGACAATGATGTCTGTGGAAAGAGCAAATGTTTCTTTTTTTCTTTTGGCTTCTTTTTTTATCTTTTCAATAATTTTCAGATATTTTTCTTTAGTATAGCCGCGGTTCATTAATTTTAAGATTTTATTTGAGCCTGATTGAACTGGCAGATGGAAATATTTACAAATTTTAGAAGAAGAAAAAACAATCTTAATAAGTTCATCTGATAAATCTTTAGGGTGAGAGGTGATAAAACTTAACCAAAATTTGCCTGGTAAATCAGCGATTTTTTTCAAAAGCTTCGGGAAATTATATTTTCCCGACTGATAAGAATTGACATTTTGACCTAAAAGCATAATTCTTTTAAATCCTTTTTTGAGAAGTTTTTTTATTTCATTGATAATTTTTTCTGGCGATCTTGAGATTTCTCGGCCGCGCAGATAAGGGACAACGCAATAAGCGCAGAAATTATTGCAGCCGGTCATCACTGGTATAAAAGCAGAAGGATAAGAAGAATAAAGCGCAGGAATTTCCAAATAGTTTAGCGAACTTAGGGGTTTAGCCCCTAAGTTAGAAGGAAGTCCGGCGGCAATCAATTTTTTTGGTAATTGAGCCAGTTCTTTGATATTAAAAATTAAATCAACTTTATTACAAAGCTTCCTTTTATCTTGCGGCAAAATACAGCCAGTGATAAGAATTTTCAATTTACCTGTCGCCTTTGGCGACTCCCCGGAGGGGTCATTTTCCTGTCGCCCTTGGCGATTCCCCGGAGGGGCCATTTTCAATTTTGAAATTAAACTATAAAGACGATCAACCGCTGATTGCCTGACTGAACAGACATTAATTATGACTAAATCTGCTTCTTCTAATTTTTGGGCTTTTCTAAAGCCAATTTTTTCTAAAACAAAAGCAATCCGCTCGCTGTCGGATTTATTCATTTGGCAACCGAAAGTTTGAATAAAGTGTTTCATAGAGAAGCAAAAATCGGCGTCCCGACCTCCGCAAAGCTTTCGATAATTCATATTATTTTTTTCTCTCAATTTTTTCTAAAATTTCTTCCAAAAATTTCTTTTTACTTATTGTTTTTATTACTTTTTTTCCTCTTTCCCTGACATTAAGCGTTTTTTTCTTCATCTCTTGATCGCCGACAACAAGAATATAAGGGATTTTTTGTTTTTCCGCTTTTCTGATTTTATAAGAAATTGTTTCTCTTGACTCATCATTCCAAACCCTCAAGCCAAAATTTTCTCCCCCTATGGGGGATCCGCCGTAGCCTTTGGCGAAGGCGGAAAATTCTTTGGCCAACTTCCTGGTTGTTTGATAATGTTTTTTCCCAACTGGCGCGAGATAAACTTGAATAGGCGAGAGCCAAAGAGGAAAGGCGCCTGCATAATGCTCAAGCAAAACCGCAAAAAATCTTTCAAAAGATCCTAAAAGAGCGCGGTGAATCATAATCGGTTTGACTTTTTTTCCTTTTTGATCAATATAGAAAATATTGAATCTTTCTGGTAAGTTAAAATCAATTTGAATAGTTGAGCATTGCCATCCTCTGCCTAGAGCATCTTTGATTTTAATATCAATTTTTGGTCCGTAAAAGACTCCGGCCCCAGGATCAATTTGATGTTCAATCTTTAATTTTTCTAAGGTTAATTTTATGGCTTGAGTTGCTTCCTCCCAATCTTTTAAACTGCCCACATATTTTTCTGGTCTGGTTGAAAGATAGACCTCAAAGTTTTTAAAGCTAAAAGTTTTTAAGATTTTAAAACAAAAACGAAGCACAATCTCAATTTCTTTATTTAGATTTTCAGGCGTGCAAAAGATATGGGCGTCATCCTGAGTAAAACCTCTGACTCTTAAGAGACCATGTAGCACGCCTGATTTTTCATAGCGATAGACAGTGCCTAGTTCTGCCCAACGTAAAGGCAGGTCGCGATAACTACGGATTCTAGATTTGTAAACTTTGATGTGAAAAGGACAATTCATCGGTTTCAGCATATATTCCTCGTCCTCAATTTTAATTGGGGAATACATATTTTCTTTATAAAATTCTGTATGGCCGGAAGTTTTCCACAGTTTGAGATTGCCGATATGTGGAGAACAAATTAACTGATATCCATTTTTAAAATGTTCTTTAACCCAAAAATCCTCAATAATTCGTCTGATTAAAGCTCCTTTTGGATGCCAGAGCGGTAAACCAGCCCCGACTTCTTCGTCAAAACTAAAAAGATCCAATTCTTGGCCTAAAAGCCGATGATCTCTTTTTTGCGCTTCTTCTTCAAGTTTAAGATAGTCCTCTAAATCTTTTTGCTTTTCAAAACATAAACCATAAATTCTTTGAAGCATTTTGTTTTTCTCGCTCCCGCGCCAGTAAGCGCCGGCCAATCTTGTTAAACGGAAAGCGCCAATCTCTTTAGTGCTTTTAATATGCGGTCCGGCGCAAAGGTCAATAAAATCTCCAAGCTTATAAATCATCACTTCTTTTTCTGTTTTTTGGAGTTCATCAATTAACTCAAGTTTATATGGCTGATTCCCGAAAAGTTTTTTTGCTTCTTCGGGAGACAATTTTTTATTTTCAAATTGCAGATTTTCTTTTTTTAATTCCTGCATTTTCTTTTCAATCTTTTTAAGATGTTCTTCGGCTAAAGAAAAAGGCAGATCAAAGTCATAATAAAAGCCGTTTTCAATGGCTGGCCCGATGCCGAATTTGACTTCAGGATAAAGATTAAGCACTGCCAAGGCCATCAAGTGGCTGGCAGAATGCCTCATTGTTTCTAAATTTTTGTTTTCCATAAAATTAAATGACTTTGAATCTGATTTTTTCTAAATTTTTCGGAATTTTTTGAATAAATGGCGGAAAAAAATAAATTTTGGCATCCTGAACTTCATCAAAGGACTTAAAATAATTTTTTATTTCTTCCGGACTAAAACCTTTAATTTTTTCTTTATCAAAAATTTTTGCTTTTTGGTTTTTTCTCACTTCAGCCCTTAAAGCAACAGAAATAGTTCCTTCTTTTTTAGCAGTTTCTAGTTTCTCTAAAAGACAACTCAAGCTTTTTTCCTCAAGAGAAACCAAGACTTCATCTTCTTTTATTTGTTCTAAAAGTTTTTTCTGGGCAATTTGAAGCAATTTATCTCTTTCAAGCGCTAGGGCTTGGACTTTCAATTTTAAATGAACCTTGAATTTTTCTTTTTCTTCATTAACTTGCGCGTCTGATTTTTCTGATAAAATTTCTGATTTAGTGATAATTTGCAGATTTTTTTCAGGTAATTTTTTCTTAATCTCTTCTAAGATATTTTCATAAAGCTGGTCTTTTAAAGTTTTTTTTGCTGTCTCTAAATCTTCGGGTAAAATTAAGCCGCTTTCTCTTGAGGAGGCAGACATTGGTTTTTCTGATTCCGCATAGATCAATTTTTGCAGACTAGAGGAGAGACCGGGAATAGTAAATTTTGAAGGACCAATTTTATACTCTTCTCCTTCTTTATCAGCTTTAACCTTAGCTTTAGTCTCTCCTTTGGCTTTAACTAAAACTCTTTCCGTTAGGCGAAAAAGCAGATTTTCCGGAGAAAGCAAACGGGTGGTCGCCACCAGGGTCTGGTCATTTGAAGAGTTGTTGATAATTTTTACTTCACCTTCTGATATGCCAGTAAAGGTGACTTTTGTTTTTGGGGTAAATTCCTTTTCCGCTTCTTTCTCAATTTCAAAAATTTTTAATTCCTTAAAGTCTGAAGGATTAACTTCAAGTTTAAAAGAAGTCTCTAAGTTATACGGCTTGGTTTTAACTACGATTTCTACTCCGGAAAGATTAAAAAAGAAAATAAAAAGGAAACTTGAGCCGAGAATAAGAGTTAAAATTAAAAAAAACACACTGATTTTTGTTTGAGGAGAAATAAATATCTTCATGCCAAAAAATTTAAAAATTTTGACCTGCCCGCCATATGCCTAACACCATATTTAAGTTTATAAGTGAAAATAAAAAAATAATTCGTATTTTAAATTAAATAGTTTTGACAGGCTTTGGCAGGCGGGAACGATTGTAGAAAGCCTTTTATATTTTACCATTATTTCTGCTTTTGAGCAAGAGATTCTTGAGTGTTTCTTCAGAGATTGGCTTGACTTCCTCGGCAATGACTTTGAGCTCACCGTCTTTATCATCAGTCCGGCCGCTGACAAAAACAATTTTATTTTTTTGCCAGATTTTTTGAGCATTCAGAATTTTTGGAAAAATAATAACTTCAATTTTTCCTGAGAGGTCTTCAATCTTGACAAAAAGCATATTTTCTTTATTGTTTGTCAAAATTTTTTTAATCTCACTAATTAAACCAATAATTTTCACTTTCAGGCCGCTTTTTAGCTCGCTAATCGGCTGAGCATATTTTTTAATAATTTCTTCGTATTCTTCCAGAGGATGTTGAGAAATAAAAAGCCCTAAAAGTTCTTTTTCCCAGAAAAGTTTTTCATTTAAAGAAGCTGGCTCTATTTTTTTAAGATGAAGGGCCAAGTGATGGCCGGTGAAAAAGCTGAAAATTGTTTTTTGTCCATTTTCTCTGTCCTGCTGTTTCTTTTTGGTAAAAGCAAGAAGATTTTCTATGTTTTCTAATAAATTTTTTCTTTCGCCAAATTTATCCAAAGCGCCAGATTTGATAAAGCTCTCCAAGGTTTTTTTATTGATTTCTTTTGTTGATAATCTTGAAAGAAAATTTTCCAAACTGGTGAAATTGCCGTTTTCTTCTCTTACTTTAATAATATTTCTAACCACATTTTGACCAATATTTTTAATAGCTAAAAGACCAAACCTAATTTTTTGTTTATTAACGACCGTAAAGTTTTCATAACTTTCATTAATATCGGGCGGTAGAACTTCAACCCCCATTTTTTTTGCCTCTTCAACTTCAATCGCAATTCGATCAAGATCATTTTGATCAGAGGTTAAGAGGGCGGCAATAAAAGCAGTTGGGAAATTCGCTTTCAGATACGCTGTTTGATAAGCAATGGTCGCATAACAAGTGCTGTGGCTGAGATTAAAGGCATATCCGGCAAACGGTTCCATAAAGGAAAAAATTTTGAGAGCGATTTCTTTAGGGATTTTGTTTTTCAGACAGCCGCTGATAAATTTTTCTTTTTGCTTTTTCAAAAGATGAGGGATTTTTTTGCCAACCGCTTTTCTTAAAACGTCCGCTTCTGACAAAGAAAAACCAGCTAGGTCTCTGGCAATTTGCAAAAGTTGCTCCTGGTAGATACAAATGTTGTAGGTCTTTTCTAAAATCGGTTTAAGTGTTGGATGGAGATATTGCGGTTTCTTTTTTCCGTGCTTGAGGGCGATATATTCCGGAATGAGCTCCATTGGTCCTGGTCGGTACAAAGCAACCATGGCAATTAAATCATCAATGTCCGTTGGTTTGAGTTGCTTAAGATAACGTTTAAATCCTTCACTTTCCATTTGAAAAACCCCGGTTGTTTCTCCTTTTTGAAGAAGGGAAAAAGTTTTTGGATCTTGAAGAGGAATTTCTCCAATCTTAATTTCTTTCTTTTCTGTCTTTTTAATAATTAAAAGAGCTGCTTCAATCAAAGTCAAATTTTTTAAACCAAGAAGATCAATTTTTAAGAGTCCGAGGTCTTCAACCGCGTGCATTTCATATTGGGTAATAATTGTTTTCTCCTGGCCGGAAACATCGTATTGAAGAGGCAGATATTCGGTTAATGGCTTGGGAGTGATGATTATCCCGCAAGCATGTTTTGAGGCGTGTCTAGCCACTCCTTCAAGATTTCTGGCAAAGTCAATAATTTTTTTCACATCTTTATTTGTTTTATAAGCTTGTTTTAGTTCCGGCACTTCCAAGACCTCTTTAAAAGAAAGACCCATGGGAACGAGTTTTGCTAATTTATCACAGAAATTATACGGATAATCAAGCACCCGACCAACATCTCTAATCGCGGCTCTTGGCGCCATGGTGCCAAAAGTAATGATTTGCGCTACATAATCGCGGCCGTATTTTCCCCTAATATATTCAAAAACCTCATCGCGCCGGGTATCGGCAAAATCAAGATCAATATCAGGCATGGCGCGATCCGGATTTAAGAAGCGCTCAAAAATCAAATTATATTTTAACGGATCAATGTCGGTAATGCCTAAAATATAGGAAACAATTGAACCAGCAGCTGAACCACGGCCAGGGCCTTTGACAATTTTTTTCTCTTTTGCCCAGTTGACAAAATCGTAGACAGTTAAAAAATAAGAGGCAAAGCCAGTTCTTTCAATTACTTCAAGCTCATAAGCCAGGCGCTTAAGCGCTTCTTTGTTTTTTTCTGGGTAACGTGAAGAAAATTTTTCCTGAGAGAGTTTCTCTAAATATTCTTCCGGGCTAACTTCCTGAGGTAGGGGATAATGAGGCAGTTGATATTCTCCTAATTTTATTTCTAAATTGCAAAGAGAGGCAATTTTTTCTGTATTCTCAAGCGCTTCCGGTAAATCTTTAAAAGCAGCAATCATTTCTTTGGAGGAACGAAAAGAAAAATCATCAGCCAACATGGAAAGTCGGTCTTTGTCTTTCTTTTTTTTCTTTGTCTGCAAGCAAAGAAGAATGTCCTGAACTTCGGCATCTTCTTTTTTAACATAATGAATATCATTGGTCGCCGCCAGAGGCAGATTATATTTTTTTGAAAAATTAACCAAAACCTGATTAGCTTTTTTTTGCTCAGGGATTCCTGGATGATGTTGTATCTCAAGATAAAAATCATCACCGAACAATTCGCGATAAGAGATGATCTTTTTTTCTGCTTTCTCTAATTGATTTTCAATAATTAATCTTGGGATTTCTCCTTGAAGACAAGCGGTCAGAGCAATTAATCCCTGGTGATATTTTTTTAAAAGTTCAAAATCAATTCTTGGTCGATAATAAAAACCCTCAAGATGAGCGAGGGTGACAAGCTGAATCAAATTTTTATAACCGATTTCATTTTTTGCTAAAAGAACTAAATGATAAGCGCCGCTATCTATTTTTGTCTGTTTATCAAAACGAGAACGCGGCGCTAGATAAACTTCTGAACCGATAATTGGTTTAATTCCTGCTTCATGGGCTTTTTTGTAAAATTCAATGGCGCCGTATAAAACACCATGGTCAGTTAAAGCTAAAGAGCTCATTTTATCTTTAATCGCTGCTTCTATTAATTCATCAATTTTGGCTAAACCATCAAGCAAAGAATAATGACTATGAGTATGCAGATGAACAAACATAAAATCAATACTAATATATCCATCCTCCGTAGCAGTAGCATTCTCACTTGTTGGAATTCTTTTTACAAAATAGTATTTTTTACAATTAATACAGTTGTTTACAAAGAGCTACTGCTACTGCGGAGGACGGGCAAATTGATA
>CAZSLY010000009.1:0-2872 GCA_964608045.1 uncultured Gammaproteobacteria bacterium
AAGGTTCAGTAGGGCATGATAGTTATGGAGAGTGGCAAATAAATGGGACACAACTATTAACGATAATCGATGGCATTATATAGTATATGTGGTAAAAACTTCTCCTCAAGAACGCAAACTTTATGTTGATGGAGTTCAGGAAGGAGGAACAGATACAAGTTCTGCTACTATTTCAGGTGGTTCTCATTGGCGAATTGGTATGCGTTATAGTACTCAATATCCTTATTGTCTCAATGGTCTCATTGACAATGTCGCTATTTACAACCGCGCCTTGACGCCGGAGGAAATCAGAAAGATGTATGAGGCCTCTCCTTTATCTTCTTCTTGCGTTTATACTTGCAATGATAATCGCTATTGTAATCCAAAATCGCCTGACAATCCTGCGACCCCAGGCGTGACAGAAACAGCTTGCTGCAGTACTGTTTATTGTCAAAATCAAACTTGTATTTATTCGGATATTAAAGTGATTCCTGCGGTTAATTATTATTATCGCACTATAAGCGTTGGAGAAGCGGCAAAGAGTGATTTTTCCGAGTATAAGACAGGTAAAACCATTTGTTTACCGCCAGTGGAGATGAGAGAAAAATAGCCAACTATCCGACTTTCAGAGGAAAATCAGGGGTGAGACCCCTGACACTATACAATCTAAAAATTTATGTCTTCAAAGAACGCAATTAAAATTTATATTAAAGATGGTATTTACCATATTTATAATCGTGGCGTAGAAAAAAGAATCATTTTTTTAGACGAGCAAGATTATAGAATATTTTTATACTATCTTAAAACTTATCTTACGCCGATTGAATTCCAAGATAAACCGCCTAAAAACATAAAATATTTAAAGCACGAACTTGATAAAAAAATAAAACTATTCTGCTATTGTTTGATGCCCAATCATTTTCATTTAATGGTGAAACAATTGACAGATAGGGCAATTGTTGAATTTATGAAACGCATAACTAATGCTTATACCGAGTATTTTAATAAAAAATATGAACGGGTAGGCGGACTTTTTCAGGGTTGTTATAAAGCTGTTTTAATTGATAAAGAAAATTATTTTTTGCATCTTCCTCGCTATATTCATCGTAATTCTTTAGAGCTTTTCGAAAATAGTAAAGATAAATTTGAAAAATTAAGAGAATATCCGTATTCTAGCTATCAAGACTATTTAGGTAAAAGAAATACACACTGGGTTTATAAAGATGAAATAATGGGATATTTTAAAGATGAAAAAGCTTATCAGGATTTTGTAGAGGATTGCGCTATAAATAGCGAGCAGATTTTAGGAGATTTAACTCTTGAAGGATAAAACTTGTTTTTTCAGTAATTAGGGATAATCAGGGGTGAGACCCCTGACAAGTTTATGGTTTATCAAGATGAAATAAAATTATCAACTCAGGGATTTTGCGATGTTCATGAGATTACTGACAAAGTGAATCAAGTGATTAAAGAATCAAAAATAAAAGAGGGGATAGTGGTAGTTTCTTTAATTGGTTCAACCGGTGGTTTGACCACTATTGAAGCAGAGCCGAATTTAATTAGGGATTTCAAAGAATTTTTTGAAAAATTGATTCCTGAGGATAAAAATTATTACCACAACCAGACCTGGGGTGATAACAATGGTTTTTCCCATTTGCGTTCAAGTTTACTCGGAACTTCAGTTTGTCTTCCGGTTTCTTCTGGAAAACTGCTTTTAGGCACCTGGCAGCAGATTGTTTTTATTGATTTTGACAATCGGCCAAGAGAAAGAAGGATTGTTATTAAAATTGTTGGTGATTAAGAAATATGAAAATTGACCATCTTTTAAGCAAGAAACTTAATGAAATTTTAGAAAAAAACAGGTTTTTAAAAAACCTTTCTTTGTTTCTCTCTAATTATTTGATTTTTTTGATGTTTATTCTGGTTTTTGTTGTCTTATATTTTTCTCGCCAATCTCAATTCTTCTTAATTTCTTTCAAAATCGGTTTAAACTTACTTTTGGTTTGGGTTTTAGTCATAATTTTAAGGCGGTTAAAGCCCCGTTTACGACCGTTTTTAGTCTTAAAAATTAATAAACTTTCTGATTTCTTAATCGGACCAGAAGGTTCTTCTTTTCCTTCTTTACACGCGGCTGTTGCTTTTTCTTGTGGTTTTTCCGTTTTGCCAGAATTTTTATTTTTTGGTATTATTATCTTAATTTTAGCTTCTTTAGTTTCTTTGGGCCGGATTTTAATTGGCGTTCATTATTTAACTGATATTTTAGGCGGCATTTTTTTAGCCGCTGGTGTATTTTTGCTTACCAGATTGTTTATTTTTTAAGAAGGCAGGGTAGCTCAGTGGTTAGAGCGCGTGCTTCATAAGCGCGATGTCGCGGGTTCAAATCCCGCCCCTGCTATAAATGAATTTTTTAATTTTTAAATTTTTTTTATGTTCATTTCTGTCCATTTTGTTTTTGCCTGTCTTTTGACTCGCAAATTAAACAATCCTCTTGCCGCTTTTTTAGTTGGTCTTTTTTCTCATTTTCTTTTAGATCTGATTCCTCATGGCGATCAAGAGTTAGGAAAAAAACCAATACCTTTTTTAAAAATGGCAGCGGTTGATTTGCCTTTTTCCTGTTTTTCCTTTTTTCTTATTTTCAATAAAATAAATTTTGTTTTTCCCCAGGTCCTTGCTTGGGGAGTTTTAGGCGCTATTTTACCTGATATTTTTCTCGGTCTGGCAAAAGTTTATCCACGTTCTAGGATTTTTGGATTTTTTAAAGAAGTGAACGAATTTTTCCATAAAATTATCAAGGTTAAAATAAGTTTTAAAAAAGGATTAGCGGTTCAGTCAGCTTTCTTTATTTTTTTTCTCTTTCTTTTATTTAAATAATATCGGCGCAATCGGCGTCCCG
>CAZSLY010000009.1:2972-11581 GCA_964608045.1 uncultured Gammaproteobacteria bacterium
TACCACATTTTTTCTTCTTGTCAAAACCCAAAAAACTGGTAAGCTAAAAGCGATGAAGGTTATTTCTGTAGTTAATCAAAAAGGGGGAGTGGGCAAAACCAATTTAGCAACCAATCTCTCAGCCTATCTTTCTTTTTTTAAGAAAAAGGTTCTTTTAATAGATTTTGATCCTCAGGCCAATGCCACTTCCGGTTTTGGGGTTGAAAAAAACAGAAAGGGAATTTATGAAATTCTGAATCAGGAAATTTCTTTCGGGGAAGGGGTTTTAGAAATTAAAAAGAACTTATTTTTAATTCCGGCGAACGAAGATTTGGTTGGCGCTACCATAGAGTGGGTTAACAAACGAGGAAGAGAGGAAATTTTAAAAAGGATGGTTGAAAGTTATTCGTCTGATTTTGATTTTGTTTTTATTGACACTCCGCCTTCACTTGGGATTTTAACAGTTAATAGTTTGGCAGCCGCTGATTCGCTTCTTGTGCCAGTCCAGGCAGAATATTACGCTCTTGAAGGATTGAGCTCTCTTTTAAAGATAAAAGATTTGGTTAAAAGCAGTTTAAGACCAGAGCTGGAGATTTTGGGCGCGGTGATTACGATGTATGATAAAAGAAGTCAGCTCTCCAAAGAAGTTTTTGAAGAACTTTATCAACATTTTGAAGAATCAATTTTTAGAACCGTGATTCCGAGAAATGTGAAATTAGCTGAAGCGCCAAGTTTTGGCAAGTCAATTTTAGATTACGCGCCGGATTCTTCTGGCGGCCGCGCTTATAAACGTTTGGCCAAAGAATTCTTAATAAAAATTTCTAATTTCTAAATTATGCTTGGTCGTGGACTTAATTCTTTAATTCCTACCTCAAAAGGTAAAATCAGGGAGGAAACAGCTAAAGAAATTGTTGAGGAAATTAAAGAAGCTGGAGAAAAAATTTTAAATATTTCTTTAGAGGAGATTGAGCCGAACCCCTATCAGCCGAGAAAAAGTTTCTCTCATTTAGAGCTTGAAGAACTGATTAATTCCATTAAAGAATATGGAATTATTGAGCCACTAATTTTAACTCCTTTTGATTCCCGGTTTCAAATTATTGCTGGTGAAAGACGTTTCCGGGCTGCGCAAATTTTAGGTTTAAAAACAGTGCCAGCCGTGATCAGGAAAGCCAGTGAAATTGAAAAATTAGAAATCTCTCTTTTGGAAAATTTACAGAGAAAAGATTTAAATCCCATGGAAAGAGCCAGGGCTTATCAAAGGTTAATAGATGAGTTTAATTTAAAAGAAGAGGAGATTAGCCGTAAGCTCGGCAAGGCGCGCTCAACCATTGCCAATAGTTTGCGCTTGCTTTCTTTACCCGTTTCCGTTCAAAAAGCAATTGAGGAAGAGAAAATTTCCGAAGGTCATGCCAAGGCCTTGGCAAGCTCAGAAGACAGCGAAAAACAAGAGAAGTTTTTAAGGCGGATTCTTGGGCTTGGTTTAACTGTTAGAGAAACGGAGAAAGCCATCTCAGGTAAAAGAGTTTACAAAAAAATTGAGCTTGACCCTTTGATTCTTGCTCAGGAAGAGGAGCTTGCTCATCGTTTAGACGCAAGGGTAGAAATTAAGAAGACCAGAAAGAAAAGAAAAATCATCATTGAAGTTAATGACGATGAAGAATTGGACAATTTGATTAAGAAATTACTTGATTAAATTCGCACTTTTTACTGCTGCATTTTTTCCATTTTTTTGTTTTGACTAAAATTGAATTGCATTTTGGGCAGAATTCATTTAAAGGTTCGTCCCACAAGGCAAAATCACATTGAGGCCAGCGATTGCAAGCATAAAAAACTTTTCCCCTTTTGGTTATTTTTTTGACGATTTCTCCTTTAAGACATTTAGGACATTTAACTCCAGTTTCATTTTTAAAAGATTTACTAAAGCGGCAGGCAGGGAAACCAGAACAAGCTAGGAATTTGCCGAAGCGGCTCATTTTTATCATCAAAGGTTTGCCGCATAAAGGACAAACCTCTTTTGTTTTTTCTTCAACAAAATTTTTTTTGATTTCTTTTTCTTTTTTTTCAACTTTTTCCTTGAAAGGATAATAAAAATTTTTAATGACCAAAACCCAATCTTTTTCTCCGGAAGCGACCTTATCCAAATCTTCTTCCATTCTGGCGGTGAACTGATAATCAATAATTTCTTGGAAATGTTTGCTTAAAAGATCGTTGACCAAAATGCCAATTTCTGTTGGTCTCAGATTTCTCGCTTCCTTAATGATATAATTTCTCTGTTTTAAGGTTTCAATAATCGGCACATAAGTTGAAGGCCGGCCAATGCCCAGTGATTCTAAGGTTTTAACGAGCGTGGCTTCTGTATATTGGGCTTTTGGCTCGGTTTGATGTTCTTTTGCTTCTGTTTTTAAAAGGGAAACCTCTTCTTGGGGTTTAAGCTCCGGCAGTAAATTTTGTTTTTGTTTTTCTGGATAAAGTGAGAGCCAACCAGCGAAAAGGACTGTTGAGCCTGAAGATTTGAAAAGATATTGGTTCGCCTTGATTAAAGCGATGGTATTCTCAAAGTTTGCCGAGACCATTTGCGAAGCCAAAGTTCTTAAAAAAATAAGTTCGTAAAGTCTGGCTTCGTTTTTCTCCATATTTTTTCTTATTTTTTCCGGCGTCTGCGAAGTAGAAGTCGGCCTGATCGCTTCATGGGCTTCCTGCGCGGTTTTCATTTTGGTTTGGTATCTTCTTTTTTCCACAAAATTTTTTCCAAAATTTCTTTCAATAAAAAAAGAGGCTTCAGCTAAAAAATCCTCTGACAAATTAAAAGAATCGGTTCTCATATAGGTAATGAGTCCTTTTTCATAAAGACGTTGAGCAAGCATCATTGTTTGTTTACTGGAAAAGCCGAATTTATTATTTGTTTCCTGCTGCATGGTACTGGTGGAAAAAGGAGGTAAAGGATTTCTTAAGACCTCTTTTTTTTCTACTGATTCAACAAAAAACTTTGCTTTTTTTAGATCTTGGACGATTTCTTCAATCTTCTTTTTTTCTTTAAGGCCTGGTTTTTCAACTGGTTGATTGTTGATTTTTGAAAGTTCCGCTTCAAATTTCTCTTTTTTTTGCGTTTCAAGAAAGGCGGTTAAAGTATAATATTTTTCGCTTTTAAATTTTTCTCTTTCTTTCTCTCTCTCAACAATTAATCTTAAAGCTGGTGATTGGACCCGACCAGCAGAAAGTTTTCTGGCGATTTTTTTCCAGAGAACAGGGGAGAGGGTGTAGCCAACCAAGCGGTCAAGCACGCGCCGAGCTTGTTGGGCGTTAACTAAATTCAAATCAATCTCTCTTGGATTTTCTAAAGCTTTTTTTACTGCTTTCTCTGTAATTTCGTCAAAAGTAATTCTTTGAATTGGTAATCCCGGACTCTCTTTTTTAAAGATTTGCTCTAAATGCCAGGCAATTGCTTCTCCTTCCCGATCTTCATCCGTGGCTAAAAGAATCTCTTCTTTTTTTAAAACTTCTTTTTTCAGGTGATTAATATTTTTTCTTTTTTTTAAAGGAATAATATACTCCGGTTCAAAGTTTTCCTCAATTTTGATGCCCAACCTGCTTTTTGGCAGGTCTCTGATATGGCCGTTGCAACTTTCTACGACGAAGTCGTCTTTCAAAAAATTAGAAATTGTTTTTGATTTCGTCGGTGACTCAACAATTATAAGCTTCATGTTAGTTACAAATTAAAATCTATTTGTAGTTAATTTGTTAGTATGGAATTTGTAGTTAATTCGTAAGTACGTAGAAACCTTGACCTAAATTTTTTACTTTTTCCTCAATTTCCATTGAGGTTAAGACGGATAAAACAACTTGAGGGGGAAGTTTAGAAATTTCTGCTAATTTGTCAAGATGACAAGTTTCTCCCGGTTTTAAAATTTTAAGCAGAATTTCTTCTTCTTTAGAATCTGGTTTAATTTTTTTCGGTTCTGCTTTTATTTCTAAATTAAAAATTTCTAAAACATCTTCAACTTTTGTTATTGGTTTTGCTCCTAATTTAATCAAATTATTTGTTCCTTCTGAATTTTTTTGGTCAATCGCTCCGGGAACAGCCAAAACTTCCCGACCTTCGTTTAAAGCAAAAAAAGCAGTGATTAAAGCGCCTGAGCGTCGAGGCGCTTCAATAACTAAAACTGCCTTGGCTAGGCCGGCAATAATTCTGTTTCTGGCTGGAAACTGCCAGCGACTAGGTTCTGTTCCTTCTGGATACTCAGAAACAAGAGCGCCTCCTTTTTTAACAATCTCTTGGGCTAAATTTTTATGAGAAGGAGGATAAATAACATCAAGGCCCGAGCCGAGAACAGCAATGGTTTTGCCTTGAGCTTCCAAAGCAGCTTGATGGGCAAAGCCATCAATGCCTAAAGCTAAGCCGCTAATAATGGTGATGCCTTTTTTTGCCAGCTCTTTGACTAAAGAAAAGCAGATTTTTTTACCGTAAGTTGAAGCCAAACGAGTGCCAACCACGGCCAGTGGATTTTTTTCTTCTTTTTCTAAATTGCCGTAGACATAAAGCTCTTTTGGCGGCTCAAAAATTTGTTTGAGTAAGACAGGATAATCAGAATCCTCAAAGAGGATTTTGCGAAAATTTTGCCTTGACATTTTGATTTTTTCTGTTACACTTTCTTTATAACTTTTCTACTTTTATTTTACAATTTTACTATATTATTACAAGATAAAAAAAAGAAAAGGAGGGAAGGAAAATGGACTACGTGACGAAGGTTGATAGGGAGAACGACAAGGCCTACAGAGTGGAAATGGAATGGGAGGGGGTTAAAGTTGTCTTTGTTTTAGATGAAGACAACCAAGTAAAGTCACTTCCCAAAATATGGCTTTATAAAGATCTTCTAAGGACAACAGAAGATCCCGATGTTCCACCGATGGTTTCTGCTCAGATGTTCAAGCAGGCCTATGGGATTCTGAAAGGGAAAGGACAGCGGATAATGGAAAAAATGATCTTCTCCGCGAGATAAGGCTATTTTGGGCTGGTCTGAAGTTATAAACCAGCCCTTTTTTTCTTTATTTAAAATGGTATTATAAGTTTATGGAAGCTAAAAAAATAAAAATTGTTCTTTCCGGCGGCGGCACTGGTGGTTCGGTCTCACCTTTATTAGCCGTGGCGGATGAGCTAAAAGAAGCGGAATTTGTTTTTATCGGCACGAAAAAAGGAAAACCGGAAAAGGATTTAATTGCTGGCTACAGGATGAAATATTACGGCATTTATTCAGGCAAACTGAGGCGTTATTTTGACTGGCAAAATTTACTTGATCCTTTTAAAATTTTTCTTGGTTTTTTTGAGTCTTTATTTATTCTTTTAAAAGAAAAGCCCAGGACGATTTTTTCTGCTGGCGGTTTTGTCTCTGTACCGGTTATTTGGGCTGGATTTTTTTTAGGCATTCCGGCTGTCATTCATCAGCAAGATGTTCTTCCGAGTTTATCAAATAAATTAGCAGCTTGGATTGCCAAAAAAATTACAGTTAGTTTCGAAAAATCTTTAAATGATTTTTCCAAAACAAAAACAATTTTAACTGGTAATCCTGCGAGAAAAGAAATTCTTTTAGGCAACAGGGAAAGAGCGATTAAAAGATTTAATTTAGAGGAAAATTTGCCAGTTTTGCTGGTCATCGGCGGCGGCACTGGTTCTCAAAAAATTAATCAGCTGATCTTTTCTATTATTCCACAATTAGTTGAGTTTTGTCAAGTGATTCATTTAACCGGAGAAAAGAACTTACAACTTATAACCCACAACTCGCAACTTTCTAAAAGATATCACCGATACAAATTTTTAACTGAGGAAATGGCGGACGCTTATATGGTTGCTGATTTAGTTATTAGCCGGGCTGGTTTAGGTGTTTTAACTGAACTTTCAGCCTTAGCCAAACCAGCGATGATTATTCCTATTCCTCATTCTCATCAGGAAGCAAATGCTTTGTATTTTGCTTCAAAGAAGGCAGCGATTTATTTAGACCAAAACCAGCTTGACAAAGAGATTTTTTTAGCTAAAATTAAAGAAGTCATTTCGGACAAAGAAACTCTTAAAAACTTATCAGAGAAGATCAAGCTTTTATACCAACAGGGGGCTGCTTTAAAAATTGCAGAAATTATCAGAAAAATTGGTGCTTGACAGTTCTTATTTTTTTTATAAAATTAACCGGTATGGAAGAAAAAAGTATCAATTATCAAAAAGCGAAACCAGCTAAAGAACCTTGTTCTACTACTTTAGAAATTGAAGAGCTCAAAAAAAGTTTAGAAGAAGAAAAGAAAAAAGCGGAGGAATATTTAAATGGCTGGAAAAGAGCCAAAGCAGATTATTTGAATTTGGAGAAGAAGACGGTTGAGGAAAGGAGAGAAATAGTCAGGATGGCTAATTTAGAATTTATTTTGAATTTTTTGCCTCTGCTTGATAGTTTTAATAAATTAACAGAGCATCTGCCGTCTGAGATAAAAGAAACTGATTGGGGCAAAGGTGTTTGGCAGTTTAAGGAACAATTGGAAAAGTTTTTAGACGAGGCAGGAGTAAAAAAGATCAAGACCATTAATGAAAAATTTGATCCGTTTTTCCATGACATAGTTGAAAAAAAAGGAGAGGGTGATAGAATAATAGAGGAAGTAGCTGCCGGCTATCTTTTAAACAACGAGGTGATTAGGCCAGCGAGAGTCATTATTAAATAATTTTTAATTTTTAAAGTTCTATGGCTAAAGTAATTGGCATTGATTTAGGAACTTCAAATTCTTCGGCTGCTTATATGGAAGCCGGAAAACCAAAAATGATTCCCTCAGCTGAGGGGACAACCATTATTGGCGGTAAGGCCTTTCCTTCTTATATTGCTTTCACTAAAGAAGGACAGTTAATTGTCGGTGAGCCAGCCAGACGCCAGGCCGTGGCTAATCCTGAAGGCACAGTTTCGGGTTTTAAAAGAAAAATGGGCACTGATTTTAAGTACAAGCTTTTTGGCAAAGAATATACGCCGCAGCAGATCTCCGCTTTTTTGCTTCAGAAAATTAAAAAAGATGCGGAAACTTATTTAGGCGAGAAGGTAGAAAAAGCAGTGATTACTGTTCCTGCTTATTTCAATGACAGCCAGCGTCAGGCAACCAAAGATGCCGGCGCTATTGCCGGACTTGAAGTGGTTAGGTTGGTCAACGAACCAACCGCTGCTTGTTTGGCTTATGGTCTTGATAAAATCAAAGAAAAAAATCAGCAAGTTTTGATTTTTGATTTTGGAGCTGGCACGCTTGATGTGACGATTATGAATTTTGGCGAAGGTACTTTTGAGGTTATTTCCACCTCAGGCGATACCCAGCTTGGCGGTCGGGATATGGATGAGAAATTGATTAACTATATTATAGAAACTTTTAAAAAAAATGAAGGCATTGACTTGAAAAAAGACAAAATGGCCATGGAAAGAATTAGAGAAGCAGCTGAGAAAGCAAAAATGGAGCTTTCTTCAACTTTGGAAACAGAAATTAATCTACCCTTTATTACCGCAGACCAGCGTGGTCCCAAGCATTTACTGATGAAAATTACCCGGGCTAAACTTGAGGAGTTAGTCAAACCAATTGTTGAAAAATGCCGCCAGTCTCTGGAAAGAGTAATGGCTGATGCTAAACTTAAACCTCAAGAAATAGAAAAAATTATTTTAGTTGGCGGACCAACGAGAATGCCGATGGTCCAAAAATTTTTACAAAATATCTTTGGCGAAAAATTAGCTCGTGGAATTGATCCAATGGAATGCGTGGCTCAAGGAGCAGCAATTCAGGCGGCTATTTTAGCTGGCGAGAAAGAAGTCAAAGACGTGCTTTTACTTGATGTTACTCCTTTGACTTTAGGTATTGAAACTTTAGGCCAGGTAATGACCCCTTTAATTTCAAGAAACGCCACCATCCCAACTTCTAAAAGTCAAATTTTCTCAACTGCGGCTAATAATCAGACCTCAGTTGAAATTCATGTTCTTCAAGGAGAGCGGCCTTTGGTTTCAGGTAACCGTACTTTAGGCCGATTTATTTTAGACGGCATTCCGCCAGCGCCAAGAGGCATTCCTCAGATTGAAGTTATATTTGATATTGATGCTAATGGCATTCTGACCGTGATGGCTAAAGATAAGGCAACCTCAAAGTCTCAGCATATCATTATTAAAGATTCGGGCGCTCTATCAAAGGAAGAAATAGAAAAAATGAAACGTCAGGCAGACCAGTTTGCCAGAGAGGACCAGAGAAGAAAAGAAATTGTTGAATTGCGCAATCAGGCAGATGCCTTGATTTACAGCGCAGAGAAGACCTTAAAAGATTTCGCTGAGAAAATAAATAAAGAGGAAAAAGAAGAAATTGAAAAGAAAATAAAAAATCTTCAAGAAGTCAAAGATAAAGATGATCTTGAAGCAATTAAAAAAGCGATGGAAGAATTATCAGCCAGTATTTCTAAAATTGGCGAGAGATTGTATAAGGAAGAGCCGAAAGAAGAAAAAAAAGAAGAAAAAAAAGAAGAAGGACCAATTGAAGGAGAGGTGGTAGAATAGTGAGTAAAATTTATTAGATGATTAATTGTTAAAAAAATATGAGAAAAATACGCATCGCCATCAATGGTTTTGGAAGAATAGGACGTCCTA